>JANQPK010000245.1 GCA_028289505.1 Cyclobacteriaceae bacterium | reverse complement strand
TAAAAACCAGTACGGCTAATAGGTGCGGCAAAAAATCTTTTCTGAAGTCCATCGCCATTATTTAGAAAAGGCTCATTTTGCTAAAAGTAATGATTTTGTGAAAAACCTAATGGAAAATAATGCCATTTCAGCCGCTAGAGCCCTTAAACATCTCTGGAAATCGCTGTTTTTCAGGTCGTCCCCACAATAGAAGGTTCCACCAACCTGTTAAGAATCCCCAGCCATAACAGGAGATCTGAATGATCACTGCAACAGGGGCTAGCAAAGATGTGATCAGATTTTTTGTTTTAAACAGCGCATCAAAGAAGATAATTAATGCGCCTAAACCAAGTAAGTACCATAGCCAGGCATTCCAAAGACCTGATATCAATAATAAGATACCTGCCAACAAAACTATAGTTGGCAGGTAGTAAACCCATTTTCTGGAGTCTTTATGCCATTTCATTAGTATGGTTCTTGCCAAACCAAACTTGTAAACCTGTTTGGCAAAACCACTGAAGCTGAGCCTTCTTTTGTGGTAGACATAGGCGTCAGAAATTAAACCCTTGCTGTACCCCTCCTTTATCAGGCGGTAAATCAGATCTGGGTCTTCTCCAGGGTGCAGGTCAGAAAACCCTCCGCTTTGATCAAAGCACGGTTTAATTACTCCCATATTAAAACTCCTGGGTAAAAATGATTTTGCAGTGAGTTCATTACCTCGTATGCCTCCTGTGGTAATGAACGAAGTCATAGCATAGTTGATGGCCTCTTGGATCCGGTTGATTTTACTCGGGGCCTTATCTGGCCCTCCATAGGTATCGAGTTTATGTGAGGAAAGAAAGATATTTACGGTAGTAAAGTATTGTACCGGTATGATACAATCGGAGTCAAAAAATACCAGGTAGTCACCGGTGGCCTTTGCGGCACCGAAATTTCTGCTGTCTCCAGGACCGGTATTAGATTTGTAGAAGTATCTTAAATCAAGCTGAGAGGCGTAATCATTGGCGATATTTTCACACTTTAAAGTTGAACCATCCTCCACTACAATAACCTCGAAGTTATTATATTCCTGACGGGAGAGACTTTCTAGTAGCTCCTCGACTTCTTGGGGCCGATTGAATACCGGAACGATAATGGAAAACTTCAAATTTTATTAATTTTGCCCCTCAAAGAAAAGAAATATGTTCGAAAACCTCAGTGTTAAGTTAGATAAGGCAGTCCGCAATTTAAAGGGCCAGGGCCGCATTACCGAAATCAATGTTGCAACTACTGTCAAAGAAATCAGAAGGGCCTTGATCGACGCGGATGTTAATTACAAAGTAGCCAAATCTGTTACGGATACTATTCGTGAAAAGGCACTGGGTCAGCAAGTGCTGATTGCCGTATCTCCTGGTCAGCTGTTAACAAAAATTGTGAGCGAGGAGCTTTCAGTGTTAATGGGTGGTAGTAAGACTGATATTCAGCTTGAAGGAAACCCAGCAGTAGTGCTAATAGCAGGCTTACAAGGATCTGGTAAAACTACCTTTAGTGGAAAATTGGCCCATTATCTCAATAAGCAAAGCAGACAGGTTTTATTAGCGGCTTGTGATGTCTATCGCCCAGCTGCTATTGATCAATTAAAGGTTTTGGGAGAACAGGTAGGAGTGGAGGTTTTTGCCCAACCAGAGCTAAAAGACCCCATTAAGATTGCGGAAAATGCGGTTGCTTACGCGAAACAGCACGGTAAAAGAATTCTGATTGTAGATACCGCTGGTCGCTTGTCAATAGACGAGCAAATGATGAATGAAATCGCGCAACTAAAAAAATCATTGCTACCCTCTGAGACTTTATTTGTGGTAGATTCCATGACCGGTCAAGACGCGGTGAATACAGCTAAAGCATTCAATGATCGCTTAGATTTCAATGGTGTAGTACTAACTAAGCTGGATGGAGATACTAGAGGTGGAGCGGCCTTATCAATTAGGTCGGTGGTGGAAAAACCCATCAAGTTTATCAGTACCGGGGAGAAAATGGATGCCCTGGATGTTTTTCATCCTGATCGTATGGCGCAACGCATCCTGGGCATGGGTGATGTTGTTTCTTTAGTAGAAAAAGCGCAACAGGTTTTTGATGAAGACGAGGCCAAAAGGTTACAGAAAAAAATAAGGAAGAACCAATTCAATTTTGACGACTTCCTCTCACAGCTTCAGCAGGTGAAAAAGATGGGTAACATCAAGGACCTGGTGGGAATGATTCCCGGAATGGGTAAGGCCATCAAAGATGTTGATATTGATGATGATAGTTTTAAACCAATTGAAGCGATAATTCGCAGTATGACACCTTATGAGAGGTCCCATCCGGAAGTACTCAATGGCAGTCGCAAGAAAAGGATCGCAAACGGAAGTGGTACCTCAGTTCAGGATGTAAATAACTTGCTCAAACAATTTGCTGGGATGAGAAAAATGATGCGAACTATGAACAAAATGAGCGGTTCAAAGCGAGGAATGGTTAATCCCTTCGGGAATTAATAATTAAGAATGGGCAATTAGGAATTCGTACTCCCACTCACACCCACACCCACACTCAAACTCAAACTCAATTCCTGTACATAACCGCATTAATAGCGTCTACTGTCCGCTTCATGCTGGGTAGAATTTCTTCAATCAAAGTAGGAGCATAGGGCAGAGGCACATCCATGCTGCTGACTCTAGTAACCGGCGCATCCAAATAATCGAAGGCGTGTTTTTGTATGTGAAAAGCAACCTCAGTGGTAATTGACCCTAGTGGCCATGTTTCTTCTACGATTACCAGCCGATTGGTTTTCTTTACAGAGTCCACCACTTTTTGATAATCAATGGGCCGCACTGTCCTAAGGTCAATCACTTCCACTGAAATGCCTTCTTTTGCCACTTCTGCGGCAACTTGATTGGCCAGTTTCATCATTTTTCCAAATGAAACCAGGGTTACATCATTACCTTCTTTTACCACATGGGCTTCACTGATGGGAATCAGATATTCATTCTCCGGAACCTGCCCTTTGTCTCCATACATCAATTCAGATTCCATGAAGATAACCGGATCCTCGTCTCTGATACATGTTTTTAATAATCCTTTCGCATCGTAGGGGTTGGATGGGACTACTACCTTCAAACCGGGGGTATTGGCATACCAGCTCTCAAAATTTTGGGAGTGCTGTGAGCTTAACATGCCCGCATTACCAGTGGGGCCACGAAAAACAATTGGCACCGGAAACTGCCCCCCTGACATGGACATCATTTTAGCCGCCCCATTTATTATCTGGTCGATGGCAACCAATGAAAAGTTGAAAGTCATGAATTCGATTATGGGGCGCAAACCATTCATGGCTGCGCCGATACCAAGCCCAGTGAAACCCAATTCAGAAATAGGTGTATCCAATACCCTATCTGCTCCAAATTCATCCAGCATACCCTGGGAGACTTTGTAGGCGCCATTATATTCAGCCACTTCTTCGCCCATCAAGAAGATTTGCTCATCCCGGCGCATTTCTTCAGACATTGCTTCTCTCAGTGCTTCTCTAAATTGTATTTCTCTCATGGTTCGGCTTATTTACACGGGTGTCAAAATTAGGAATTAGCGGTCAATTAACAAACCCATTTTTAAGGCAATAAAAAAACCCCGACCTATTGGACGGGGTTTCTAATCTAACTCTTTAAGACTATTTCATAGCATTTATAAAGGCATCGCTACCTTTAATGCTTTGGAATTCCAAATCATTAGCAGCCATTTCCTTCAGTGAAGGATCCTCTTGAAGTGCTTTTTTCATGTGATCTATAGCCTGCTCATAGTCACCCAATCTACTTGCGGCCACTGCACTTAGGTACTGGTCCAATGCACTATCATCATCACGCGCATCAACTTCCGCAAAGGTAGCGATGGCATCAACGTGGTCATGCTTCAATAATTGCGCCAACCCTTTGTTGTGGAGATTCTGGGTGGTTGGCTTGGCATTTGAAAGTGTTTGCAAGGCCTCATCATATTTACCTTGTCTGATCTCAATAACACCTTTCACACCGTTTATCTCGGAGGAAAGTTCGTTAGATGGGCTCATAGCCAATGCTTTTTGAATGGCTTCATCAGCTTTGTCAATATTGCCTTGTGCAAAATAAATAGCAGCAAGGTTTGTGTAGGTGTAAGGGTTTTCTTTTTTCCTGTTGGCGATGTCAAACTGAGTCTCTGCCTTGGCAACCATATCCCAATCCTTATTTTTAATGGCTTTTTCCATGTACACTGCTCCCAGGTTATTATGAGAAGACCAGCTGTCATTTTTCTTGGTAGCTGCCATGTAAATCTGCTCTTTCTCATCCATTGAAGGGGTTAAAGACGCCGCATAGCCCAATTCCTCATCAGATAAGGTGTCTGCCGATACCGAACCACCTACGATCTGTCGTGATAGAGCTGCGATCTCGGCATCAGTTTTCTTCTCCATAACTGTCAATACTTCTGTTTTGGCAGTCCTCAGCTTAGGATAAATATCTCTGAATACTTTTCTGTAAGCTGGTACTTTTTGCAGTTCGTCTTCTTTATCCTCGAAAGATCCTGATCCGTTGATGATGTTCATCATTGAAGATTTGTCCTCATCGGAGATACCGTCATAGTCGGACATATATTCCTTAAACTCGCTCCAATCTTCCACTACAGGCTTTAGGATGAAGTTAATCTCATCGGCCATATCCTGATAATCGTACTTACGCATTTGCGCATCGTAGTATTTCTGGATAGCCTCAGCACGGTTTTGTGATAAGCTAGAGTTGATCCTTTCAGCACCCTCAGGAGAGTGAGTTCCAGTAATGGTTACCGTACGGGTTACGTTTTTTTCAGCCAAGAAAGCGTCAAAATTTTCGCCTCGATCGCTTCGTTTTTCGGAAGTTCTAAGTACTGAAGAACCTTGCAAGAAGTAGAAGTCCACATTAGTTGGGATCAATTCCTCCTGGTTGTTATACCCGTGAGGAGCAAAAGCAGGCTGGTAAACTTTCTCGTACAACCTTGAAGTAGTGATAACACCAGTGGCAACCTCGTAGCGCTCAGTGGCTTTTTCCTTGCCGTTTTTGGGGTTGCTAGCCACACCTTGTACTTTAAGGCTACCCTGTTTCATATCTTCCTCGTAAGGCATGGAGAAGGTGGTACTGGCTTCTGGTTGTTCGGTGTCATAGTTAGGAAAAGACTCTCTAGTGAAATCTACACCGTCGAATGCATATTCCTTTCCTGCATATTCGTAAAATGTATTTACGGTATACAGTTTATCTTTCTTCAGCATTTTTACTGGGATTTTTGCCGACATATCAAAGGTGACATCATCCCCGTGAAGTTCTAGTGGTGAAGGGACCACCAGCAATTCTTGCTCCTCCGCCATCTTGGCCATTTGGCTGAGTGAGCAACTTGCTAAGGTCATACCAGCAAGTAGAACTATACTAATAACATTTATCTTCTGAGTCATGGTAAAAAAAATTGATTATTTTCTAATAATAGCCAAAAATATAGCTATAATATTACTATTGCAATTTATAGTATAAAAAAGTGAGTTACTGATTTGTACAACGGTTAGGTTGATGTTTATATTTGAATCTAAAGCTAGTATCATGCAGAGAATTCAGCAATATTTTGAATCTCAGGCGTTTGGAGTGTGCACGAAATTAGGTGAAAAGCTTAGAATTCCATCCTCCAGTATACGAATGTTCTTCATTTATGCCTCCTTTCTGACGTTTGGCTCCCCATTGATCTTGTATTTGGCTTTAGCCTATATTTTGAACATCAGAAAGCATCTGAGAAGGCGGTATAATACGATTTGGTATTAGTTGGTCTCAATGAGATCGGCGAAGGTCTTTTTGCCTCTGACAAAGTACTGCCAAATAATAAGTTTGGGATACAGTTCACCGTCATAATGATTCCATTTCTTACGTTTTCTCCAAGTCCCTGGCAGCTTCCATAGAAACGAAATCTCTGCTTTTAGCACTGCAAAGAAGTGCTGGACAGAACCTTGAAAAAGGAATGTCAGTGAAGCAATGATATCCAGTAGGATTCGAAAGGGTATTTTCCATATCAGTTGCATAACGGAGCAATTTTTTATCAACAGTTGTAATCCGTTTCGGAAGTTTAGATAGGTCTTTAGGGG
>JANQPK010000242.1 GCA_028289505.1 Cyclobacteriaceae bacterium | reverse complement strand
AAACACGGGAATAAGGGCGATGAGGCAGCTATTACTGCCATAAAAATACTATATCATGAATAACAAAATAAAGGTGATGAAGTTCGGCGGCACTTCAGTAGGTGCGCCGGATCGCATGCGTCAGGTTGCCAACCTAATTCAGGCAGATAATCAACCTAAAATTGTGGTGCTATCAGCCCTGTCAGGTACCACTAATAGTTTAGTGGCCATAGGAGATAGCTGGAAGGCTATGAAGACCAATGAAGTGGCTCAGCAAATCCAAAGGCTTTACAACCATTACCAACGGTTTTTGAAAGGGCTTTTGACTACTGAGTATTCATCGGGGCAAGCAGTAGTGGACCTTCACTTTGATCAGATTAAGAAGCTTACCGCGGTTTCCTACAATCGTTCCAGTAATCGCGAGCTGTTGGCACAGGGAGAACTGATGTCCACTAAGTTGTTTTCGTTATACCTGAAAGAGATTTCGGTAAAAGCGGAATTAGTGCCAGCATTGGATCTGGTTTCGTTGGATGAAGATGGCGAGCCAGAAATCGAGTTGATGGGAGAAAGGTTGAAGCCAATTATTGCCAGTCACCCCGACTGTCATCTGTTCATTACCCAAGGCTATATATGCAGGAATCATCTAGGTGAAATAGATAATCTGAAACGAGGAGGCAGTGATTACACAGCTTCGTTACTGGGTGCCGCTATTGAGGCATCATCCATAGAAATATGGACCGATATTGATGGCATGCACAACAATGACCCCAGGATTGTCCCAGATACTTTTCCTTTGGAAGCATTATCGTTCAACGAAGCAGCTGAGCTGGCCTACTTCGGGGCCAAGATTCTGCATCCAAACACCATTTGGCCGGCACAGAAATACGATATTCCGGTAAGGTTACTCAATACCATGGTTCCCGAAGCAAAAGGAACAACCATCAGCAGCACCAAAACCTCAGGCTCCATAAAAGCTATCGCCGCCAAAGACAGCATCATAGCCATTAAGATAAAATCAAGCCGTATGCTGTTGGCTTACGGGTTTATGCGAAAGGTATTCGAGATATTTGAACAGTTCAAAGTTCCCATCGATATGATCACCACCTCGGAAGTGGCGGTATCACTCACTATTGATGACGATGAGCATCTCACCGCATTAGTGACGGCACTTGAAGGTTATGGTGAAGTTGCAGTAGACAAGAACATGAGTATTGTCTGTATCGTGGGGGATTTAATTTCGGAGGAAATAGGCCTCATCAAAAAGGCACTTAGAAGCATCGGGGACCAACCGGTTCGCATGATATCCTACGGAGGTAGTCGAAACAACATCAGCATATTGGTACCCACCAGTACTAAAAAAGAGGTCCTGCTATCACTGAACCAAGGATTGTTCCAAGCGGAGCAGGTTCCGGCTGGTGATTGAGTGCTTAAGTCTTTCAAGATAATATTTTAGAATCCCAAGTTAGTTCTATATATTGACTGCCCCTGATACAAACAGGCATCCGGGTAATTAATTGAAAGACATGCAATGGCAACTATAATCATTACCATCTTTGTGATAGGATATTTATCCATCACTTTGGAACATCCACTAAGGCTTGATAAAACGGTTCCTGCCCTAGTTATGGCTTCATTGATGTGGGCGGTATTGGCTATTGCTTTTCATAATGGGCTGGTGACCATAATTGATACCCACGACCATCTTTATGACGCTTCAGGGGGTTACACCGAGGAGGTAGAGGAAGGTTTTGTCAACACGCTGCTGCACCATTTGGGTAAGACCGCTGAGATCCTGGTATTCTTGATAGGAGCCATGACCATTGTGGAAATCATTGATCTTCACAAGGGGTTTCAGATTCTCAAAGACTATGTGAATACCAAAAACAAGAAAAAGTTATTGTGGATTGTAGGTATCCTGGCGTTCATACTATCCGCGATTATCGACAATCTGACTGCAACTATCGTATTGATAACCTTGCTTAGGAAGCTGATACCCAATAAACAATCCAGACTTTGGTACGCCGCTATGATCGTAATTGCCGCCAATGCGGGAGGAGCCTGGTCGCCCATTGGTGATGTCACCACCACCATGCTTTGGATCGGTAAGAAGGTTTCTACCGGAGGCTTGATCAGTAAATTGGTCATACCCTCTATCGTTTGCTTTGTAATACCTACGGTAATTGTGAGCTATCTGCCTCCATTTAGGGGAGAGCTGGAAGACTCTGAAGAAGATCAAGATAATACCCGGTTATTAAGCAGCAAGACCATGCTATACCTGGGCTTAAGTGCCATAGTTTCAGTTCCAGTATTTAAAACCGTGACCCACTTACCTCCCTATTTGGGTATGATGCTGGCATTAGGGGTGGTTTGGCTTGTTTCTGAATACATCAAACCAGAGCCGAATTTTACACCCGATCGTAGAGACCATTATCGCACACACCATGCTTTGGCCAGGATTGAGATGTCCAGTATTTTATTCTTTTTAGGTATCCTGATGGCAGTTGGCGCACTGGAATCACTTGTGCTGGCTGGTACCGAAGTGGGGACACTACGATTTGTGGCCGAGGGTTTGGATGCAGCCATTCCTAATCAAAATATCGTGGTTATGATGCTTGGTGTTGCTTCCGCCATAATTGACAATGTACCGTTGGTAGCAGCCTCTATGGGGATGTACAACTTCCCATTGGACGACTATATGTGGCACTTTATAGCCTATGCAGCAGGAACTGGTGGGAGCATGCTAATCATAGGTAGTGCCGCAGGTGTAGCCGCCATGGGTATGGAGCGCATCGACTTTATCTGGTACCTGCGCAAGGTTACCTGGCTGGCAGCAGTGGGCTTCGTTGCTGGCTCCATTGTATATATAGCTTTGAACTAGGCTGTTAAAAAAGGTTAATTTCTGGGAATAATTGGCTGGTTTTGTGTCCTTTGCATGACCTAGAGTCACACTGTATGCGCAACCTGGCCATAGATATGGGTAATAGCCGAGTTAAGGCAGGATTGTTTGCCGATTCACAGCTACAATCCGTGCTGGATAATCCGGCATTGGATGAACTGCCCCAAATAGTAGAGAATGAGTCGGTGGATCGGGTAATCGTTTGCTCTGTTTCTTCCAGCTTGGACGATTTCGAAATCAAATCAGGATTAAACCAGGTGGTAAAGTTGGATTACCGCCTCCCGGTCCCTATCAACAATCGATACCGAACTCCACAAACCCTGGGCATGGATCGCCTGGCAGCCGCAATTGGGGCGCAATTCTTATACCCAGCTGCCAACTGTCTGGTAATAGATGCCGGCACTACTGTCACTTATGATTTCGTTGATGATAGCGGCAAATATCTTGGTGGTGCAATCAGCCCGGGAATGGGATTGCGATTCAAATCATTAAATCAGTATACCTTTCAGTTGCCGCATCTGGCAGAGATGCCCCTGGATACCCCTTTGATAGGAGATGACACCCAGAACTCCATAAAAAGTGGTGTGATCAATGGTATGATTGCTGAAATCCAGGGAATCATTCGCAGATATGATGAAAAAATTTCAACTTTGAAGGTTGTAATGTGTGGTGGAGATGCCGCTTTTTTTGAAACTAAGCTAAAAGCCCCCATCTTTGTACACCCTCATCTAGTGTTAATCGGATTGAATAGTATTTTAATGCATCATGCTCAGGATAAGTAAGATAGCAGCTGTTGGAGCAATGATGCTCATAGCTTTCGGTTTAAAGGCTCAAAATACCTATAGTCCTTACAGCGTTTTCGGTGTGGGAGATTTACAAGGAATGGGTTTGGCTCACAATCTGGCCATGGGTGGTGTTGGTATTAGCACTGCTAATCCATTCCACCTGAATAATAAAAACCCAGCTTTGCTTACCGCCAACAGAGTGGTGGTATTTGAAACCGCGGTGACCATGGAGCAGAAGGATCTTAGTACCGAGGAACTGGCACAGCAAAACACCACCGGAGGTTTAGGGTACATTGCTTTTGGCTTTCCGGTCATCAGGGATGTTTGGACCATGAGTGTGGGGTTGATGCCTTACAGTATTGTCAACTATGAAAGCCAGGATCTTGGTTTTGTGCCCGGGACGGATGCAATTTTAGCCACAACTTTTAATGGCAGTGGTGGAATAACTCAAGCCTATTTTGCTTCTGGACTGAAACTTCTAAAAGGACTTTCTGTCGGCTTTAGGGCTGCTTATTTGTTTGGCAGTATAAGGCAGGAAACAGAATTTTTTGTAGAAAATACCAATTATTTAACCGCCAGTGTCACCAGAAATGCCTTTTCTGATATCGCTTTTAGTTTTGGGGCGGCTTATAGATTGGAGCTGGTTAAAGACCAAAATTACCTCAATTTTGGAGTTACCTATGATCTGGGAGGTGATCGAAATGTTACCAGGTTGGAAAGATTGGAACGCAGAGATCTATCTGGAGATCCTCAAACTCCAAGGGATGACCCACCCTATCTGGTAACCGATGATTTAGAAGGTAGTCTTCAACTGCCTGCAGCAGTTGGGCTCGGGATTGGGTTTGAGAAAGCCCTAAAATGGACAGTAGCCGCTGATTTTACTACTAGCAAATGGTCGGAATACCGTGGTTTTGACGGTGGTTTAGAGGGTTTGGCTGATCGAACAGAGATTGCAATTGGTGGCAGCTACATCCCGGATCCTTTTGCAGTGGGCAGCTATATGAAAAGAGTTACCTATATGTTGGGTTTTAACTATCAGAATACCCCATATTTGGTAAATGATCAGCAGATTGACGACTTTGGTATCAATTTTGGGGTTGCTTTCCCGTTGAGAAACATTTCCAGACTGACCCTGGCGTTTAAGGTAGGCCAGCGTGGCACTACAGATAACGACCTAATACAAGAACGGTACTATCGGGCGTTTTTGGGAATTACGATAAATGACAATAAATGGTTTATTAGAAGAAAATTCGACTAACATGAAAACTTCTCTCGGACTCGTATTACTACTAACTACATTGTTTTCTAGCTCAGTTCTAGCTCAAAACGGTTGGAACTGGCCGGAGGACAAGGCTACTGCCCAGGAGAAAAACGCACTTTATACCGATGCTTTAAAAGGTAAAAAGTATGAGGAGGCACTAGAACATCTGGATTGGTTGTTGGAGAATGCCCCTGATCTTAATACCTCAATTTACATCAATGGTCAGAAGATATACGACGGTTTGGCCACCAAGGAGCAGGATGCTGCAAAGAAAGCAGCCTATCAGGAAAAGGCTTTGGAGATGTATGATCTCAGGATCAAATACTTTAATAAAGAGGCTAGTGTACTGAATCGAAAAGCTTCCACCTCTTACAAATACTATCGTAATAATCCGGAGAAGTATGAGGAGATGCTCGATCTGTTTGAAAAAGCGCTGGAAATGAATGGCAAGAACTTTTATGATGGCAATACCATCGCTTATATGGATATCATAAGGCGTTACGAAAAAGGAGCCGGAGACCTTTCGGATGAAGAAATCCTGGAACGATATGATAAAATTACCGAGGTGCTCTCGCAAAAAGAAGGCGACAAAATTGAATCCATGCAAAGTAAAATCGATGAGATGCTGTTGACAGTCATTAACGTGGATTGCGACTATGTGGAAAATGCACTGGGTGATAAGCTGAAAGCGGACCCGCAAAATATAAAATTGGCCAAGAGAATCCTGCAACTCTCTCTGAGTGGCAAGTGTTCTGACAGTGACGTGTTTATGTTGGCGGCCAAGACCGTATTCGAGGCCGAACCCGATTATGGCTTGGCCAAGGTGATCGCTTTGAAGTGCAAGGGTAATGGCGACAATCAATGTACCGTTGAATACTTGAACAAAGCCCTTGAATTGACCGATGATAATGCTGAAAAGGGCGAAGTATACCTGATACTAGGTGCAATGCAAGCCAGTGCAGGGGCCAAAAGTATGGCCAGAAACTATTTCCGACAGGCTGCTGCCGCATCTCCGGGAGTTGCCAGCAAGGCCTATACTAGTATTGGAAATTTGTATTGGGAGAGCTTTAGCGACTGTAAAGAGGGTAAGAGCAAGGTAGATGACAGAGGATGTTATATAGCTGCTTACGAGATGTACAAAAAAGCCGGTAACAGTTCTGGAATGGAGCGAGCTCAACAGCAGTTTCCCTCAAAAGAGGAGGTGTTTCTAGAAAATAAAAAAGTGGGAAGTCCTCATACCGTTGGATGCTGGATCAGTGAAACTGTCACTATTCAAACCAGGGATTAGCATTTCCTAGTCATTTCCATATCTGCTAATAAATGGCAGCAACGAATAGGTTGATCATACTGTTTTGGTCCGTGAGCCTGATGTTAGCGTGTTCCGATACACAACAGCAACTGGATGAACGCGAAGTGTATGAAGGAGCCTTTCATGAATTTGAGGGGCTCGAGTTGTGGTACAGCGATTCCGCCGTGGTCAGATTAATGGTTCAAGCGGAGAAGGTCCTGGAATACGAGAATGGAGACCAGGAATATCCGGAGGGCATATATATCGAGTTCTTTAATAAGGACACCATTAAGACTTCCACTTTGAGAGCGGACCAGGCATTTTACTCTGCCGAAACCGATGAATACCGTGCTGTGGGTAATGTACGGCTAGAAAGCTTGGAAAAGCATCAGAAGCTCAATACCGAAGAGCTATTCTGGAATCGCCGGGGCCAACAGGTCTACACCGAGAAATTTGTAGTTATCGAAACCGAAGATGATGTGCTACACGGAGAGGGGCTGACCGCAGCTCAGGATTTCAGTACTTATCGAATATTGAACCCCACAGGGGAGTTAGGTTTGGATTAATTAATAATGAACAATTGACCATTTAAAAATGATCTACAACTTGTGACTTGTATCCTGTAATCTGCCAACTGAAACATGCTCAACACTATCATATTAACTTTATCAGCAGGCTTGTTCATTATTGCTGTGCATCAGACCATGAAATTCGGATTGGCATACAGTTATTGGATATTCATGTTTAGTGTAGTATTGCTGCTGTGGTTCAACTATCGCAAGCGAAAGAACAGCGATTAAGCCAGCATTGAAATCACGAAAATTTCTTAATTTCCCACTATAACTGCTGTTTTGATGGAGTCCGGCAACCTGACTATAGTACTGATTTCCCTGGCATTTTCAGCCATGTTTTCTGGGATTGAGATTGCTTTTGTGTCTTCAGACAAATTGCATCTCGAGTTAAGAGGCAAACAAGGATCGTGGACCGGAAAAGTATTGGCTAGGTTTTCTAAAAGGCCATCTAGGTTTATCGCCACCACCCTAGTGGGCAATACTGTAGCACTGGTTATCTACGGAATCTTCATGGCCACTATCCTGGAACCCATATTGTACCAGTCACTTCCCGAGGTGATAAACAATGAGGGTTTTGTCTTGTTGGCACAAACCTTAGTGGCTACCATGATAGTACTTATTACCGCAGAATTTACCCCCAAAAGCCTGTTCCTAATAAACCCACACAAAATGTTAAGGCTTTTTGCACTGCCCATGCAACTGATCTATTGGATTATGCAGCCGGTGGTTTTAGTGGTAGTAACCCTGTCAAAATTCATGATCGTCAAGGTATTGCGACTGGAATACTCCGAAGATAAGCCGGTATTTGGTCTCACCGACCTAAACAATTACCTGCGCCGGCTAATGGAGAATTTGGAAAACCCGCAGGTTGAGGTAGACACAAAAATTTTCAATAATGCGCTTGAGTTTAAAACCGTCCGAGTAAGGGAATGCATGATCCCCAGGACGGAGATTGTGGCGGTCGATGTGGAGGATAGTATCGATGAACTCAAGCAAGCATTCATTACCAGCGGGCATTCCAAGATTCTTATTTATAATGAAACCATCGATGATATTATTGGATACTGCAGTTCACAGGAACTTTTTAAGAAACCCGAGTCCATAAAAAAAATACTCAGCCCGATTATTATTGTTCCTGAAACATTGCTTGCCAATGAACTGATGATCCAATTCATCAACGAGCGTAAAAGTCTGGCCTTAGTAGTAGATGAGTTCGGAGGTACCTCCGGTATTGTTAGTATTGAAGATATTATTGAAGAAATTTTCGGTGAAATTCAGGATGAACACGATGACGAAGATTTGATAGAACAGAAAGTTGGTGAGAACACCTACTTGCTAAGCGCCAGACACGAAATTGACTATTTGAATGATACTTATCATTGGCACATTCCAGAAGGAGATTACGACACCTTAGGAGGTTATATACTTTCCATTCACGAGGATATCCCGGATCTGAACGAGATCATTGAAATACCCCCATTTGTTTTCACCATTACCGCCCTTCAGGACAATCGTATTGATGAGGTAAAAGTGAGGTTTAAACCTACATCCATCTAGTCTTAACTTTCCTGCTAATCCGTTGATTTTGACTATTATTTGATTAATTTTGCCGTTCTTTATCGAGCAAAAAATCTGGATTCATGGCATTGATTAACAAGTTAAGGAATAAGATGGGAACCGTGATCGTTGCGGCGGTAGGGTTTGCCATTCTTTCTTTTGTTTTGGCTGATTTACTAGGTCCTAACTCAACCTTATTGGGTGGGCAGGACAACAGTATTGGTGAGATTGCCGGCCAAACTGTAATGGTTCAGGAATACCAAGGCGCCATCGATGTAATGTCCGATAAGTTTGCCCTAAGGAATGGCCGGCGCCCCTCAGATGTAGAGAATACTGCAATAAGAGAGCAAGCCTGGGATAAACTGATTGCGGACATAGCCTTCACCGAGCAGTTCAGAGAATTGGGTATTCAAGTAACTGAGGAGGAGGAAATAGATATGGTTCAGGGTAAGAACATTCATCCCGATTTAGTCTCCGCCTTTACCAACCCGGAAACTGGAGAATTTGATAAAACCAGTATTGTACAGTTTCTAAGTAACCTCAGCAGCATGCCTGTGCAAAACCAGGCAATGTGGTACAGTATGGAGGAGGACATCCGAACCAGTAGAAGAAGAGTCAAATACGATAATATGCTGGTAAAGTCCAGTTATGTCACCCTGGAGGAATCCATCAGGGCCTATGAAGAACAAACGGCAGTGGCCGAAGTAAAATATTTATACGTGCCTTACTACGCCGTGAGTGACTCATTGGTATCGGTGTCGGATGCTGAACTTAGAGCTTATCTGGAGGACCATGCATCGGAGTATCAGGTGGAGCAGAGTAGGTCAATCAAGTATGTAGTTTTCCCCATACAAGCCTCTGCTACCGACTCTGCCGAATTCCAACAGGAACTGGAGGAAATCAAAGTTGAATTTGCCGATATCACAGATGATTCCATTTATGCACAAGCCAATACTGAGTTTGGGGTTGGTTTCAATACCTACACCGTAGATGCATTGCCTCAGATCTTGCAAGCGGACTATGAAAATTTGTCCGCAGGATCGGTTTATGGCCCATTTGTGGAGAATAATTACTACAACTTATACAAGATCTCAGAGGAGTCAGAAGATACTGTTTATGCTGCCCGGGCTAGCCATATTCTGTTCCAGGCAGGTGAAGATACCGACGAGGGCAAAGCGCAGGCCAGACAGGAGGCGTTGTCGGTTTTGAGGCAGATCAAAAATGGCGCTGATTTCTCCGAAATGGCCCGCCAGCATGGCTCTGACGGCACCGCTTCCAGAGGTGGTGATTTAGGATGGTTCCGAGAGGGCGCCATGGTAGCACCGTTTCAAGAGGCAGTTTTTGCGGCAAGTGAGCCTGGTTTATTACCAAACTTGGTGGAGACAGATTTTGGCTTCCACATTATAGAGGTAACAGAAATAAAGACCAACCGTACCTGGAAGATTGCTACTATCAGTAGATTATTAATACCAAGTGATCAAACCCGTGATGAAGCATTTAGAAAGGCCGATTTCTTTGCAGGGACTTCCGGTAATTTGCAGGAGTTTGAAACCAATGCTCAGAATGATAATTTGTTAATGCAAGAGGCCCCAAACTTGGACCAAAATGCACGAAGATTTGGCACTTTAAACAATGCACGTAATGTTGTGAGTTGGTTGTTTCGAACAGCCAGTAATGGAAGGGTGTCTGAGGTTTATGAAGTTGATGACAACTACGTAGTAGCGGTAATGACAGGAGAGTCAGAAGCCGGAACGGCTTCAATTGAAGATGTTCGTAATGAGATCACCGTCAAAGTGAAAAACCAAAAGAAAGCTGATATCATAGCTGAAAAACTGGCTTCTTTGGAAGGTGAATTGGAAGACATTGCCTCTGCATATGGCACAGATGCTACAGTTTATACCAGTAGTGATCTAAAGCTAAACAGCAATTCAATACCTAATGTGGGTTTTGCACCGGAAGCGGTGGGTGTGGCTTTTGCCCTGGAAAGTGGACAACGCAGCAAGCCTATCTCCTCTGATAACGGAGTTCTGCTAATGGAAATGGTGTCGCTTACGCCAGCACCACAAATTGCAGATTACTCACAGTACAAACAGCAATTAACCCAACAGTACGAAAACGGAGTTGGGTTTAGCATTTCGAACGCGGTGAGGGAAAATGCAGATATCGATGACCGTCGATACAAGTTCTTTTGATTTAAATATAAAGACATATGGACTTACCGAGGTCCAGAGATGAGTTTATTAAAATTTTGGACCAGGAACACCAGTGGCCTACCTGGTACCTATTCAAATTTATCGTCCCTAGAGGTAAGGAGGATATGGTGGTGGCACTGTTCCCCGAGGGGGATACTTCCATAAAGGCATCTTCAAAGGGAAATTATCGCAGTGTAACCAGCAAAGTCATGATGTCTTCTGCGCAAGAAGTGCTTGAAATTTATGAAAAGGCTGGCCATATTGAAGGCGTACTGGCATTATAATCATGTGGAAAGAAGAAGATAACAAGCTTAAGCGTACTTTCGAGTTCAGCAACTTTGTGGAGGCATTTGGCTTCATGACTCAGGTAGCTATCCTGGCGGAGAAAATGGATCACCATCCCAACTGGAGTAATGTTTACAATAGGGTGACAGTAGAGCTAAACACTCATGACCAAGGTAATATCGTTACCGACAAAGACCGAGCATTAGCGGCAGCTATTGATGAGTTAATAGGTTAGATATACTTATCTTTATCTATGCCGCCTGTCACCCAGCTTTACCTGGTACCTACCCCAATTGGAAATTTGCAAGATATCACTTTAAGGGCATTGGAGGTACTGAGAGAGGTAGATACAATTCTGGCAGAAGACACGCGCACCTCCTCTAAGCTTTTGAATCACTTTGAGATCCGGAATAATCTGGAGAGCTTTCATGCATTTAACGAGCACAAAAAGCTGGCAGGTCTGATAGCACGCTTACAGGATGGCGAAACTATGGCCCTAATAAGTGATGCGGGAACTCCCTCAATCTCGGATCCGGGATTTTTGCTGGTTAGGGCCTGTCAAGAACAGGATATAGCTGTGGAATGCCTTCCGGGGCCCACGGCGCTGATTCCTGCACTGGTTAATTCAGCGCTTCCAAGCGATCGCTTTGTATTCGAGGGATTCCTTCCAGTAAAAAAAGGAAGAAAGGCTCGTCTGGAATCAATAAGAGACGAGCCTAAAACTGTAATCCTGTACGAATCACCCCACCGTTTATTGAAAACACTAGAACAACTGAGTACAGAGCTGGGTGCTGAAAGAAAGGCCTCCATTTCCAGAGAACTTACCAAAATACATCAGGAAACGGTGAATGGGACCTTATCTGAATTAATCGAACATTACAAAAAAAATACCATTAAAGGTGAGTTGGTTATCGTCATTGCAGGCAAGTAGGGTAGCGGTAAACAACTACACCATCTTTGGTGCATCCACTTTATCGGGTCTCATGCTTTGGTTAGCCTGGCCGGTAGGTCCGGCAGCACCATTACTGTTCCTTGGATGGGTGCCGCTGTTGTGGGTGGAGTCACAACTTTCCAGCAAGGGAAATGGTCTTAAATTTTTCTTCCTGGTTTGGTGGAGCTGTTTGATTTGGAATTTGGGCACCACCTGGTGGATATATTACTCCACTGCGGTGGGTAGTATTGTGGCCATGATGGCCAATGCACTGTTAATGACACTACCTTGGGTGCTTTTCAGGTCTACCAAAAGAAAAGCCGGTACGAATTGGGGTTACCTGAGTTGGATACTATACTGGTGCGCCTTTGAATATATTCATCTGAATTGGGAGATTTCCTGGCCCTGGCTTACCATGGGCAATGGTTTTGCCATGTATCCGGAATGGATCCAATGGTATCAGTATACTGGAGTATTTGGGGGTACCTTATGGATTCTGCTGATCAATCTGGGGGTATTCAGGTTCTTGGCAATTGATCTTAACCCGCAACGTCAGCGACTGCTTACCGCAGTGCTATTAGGGCTAATTCTACCCTTGATGGTTTCCTATCTCATCTTTTTTACTTATGAGGACCAAGGGGATGAAGTTGAGATAGTGGTAGTGCAACCCAATATCGATCCCTACACCGAGAAATTCATTGACAGCGATAATTTTATTCAGTTTGATCAACAAGTAGACCGGTTTATTCAACTGTCCCAGAAAGAGCTCTCTGACCAAACTTCGTTTTTGCTGTGGCCAGAAACAGCCATTGATGGACAGTTTGAAGAAACCACTTTGCTTGCTTCGGAAATCTCGGGTGATAGCAGAGGGTTATTGGCTCCGGATTTGAAGTCAATAGTTAAAATGCGCAATTTTAAAAAGCAGAATCCCCAGCTATCGCTGCTCACCGGATTGACCAGTCATTACATATACCAGAATAAAGAAGCAGCCACACCTACAGCCAGAAAGAGTGGAGATATCTACTACGATGCCTACAATACCGCATACTTCCTGGGAGATGATGGCAGTTATCAAACCTATCACAAGTCCAAATTGGTTCCGGGTCCGGAAACCATGCCGTATCCCCACATTTTTGGCTTTCTTTCAGATTTGTTGGTTGATTTTGGTGGTACCAGCGGACAACTGGGCAAGCAGAAGGAACGAACTGTCTTCTTCAACCAGAGCGGCTTTGGCTTGGCTCCCGCCATTTGCTATGAGTCCATTTACGGGGATTTCATAGCCCGCTATGTCAGGAATGGAGCCCACTTTATAGGTATTATTACTAATGACGGCTGGTGGAGGAACTCACACGGACACAAGCAGCACCTTCATTATGCGGTGTTGCGAGCTATTGAGAATCGTCGAAGTATTGCCAGGTCGGCCAATACTGGCATCTCTGCCTTTATTGATCAAAAAGGCACCATACTACAGCCCACGAAATTCTGGGAACAGGATGTGATCAGGGCTAAATTAAAGGCCAATACCGATACTACTTTTTATACAAGTCATGGCGACTACCTGGGTAGAACTGCGGTATGGCTTTCGGTACTGGTATATTTATCAGCTTGGGTAAAAAGACGAATAAAATAACCAATGGACATACAACAACTACTTCCACAGGTCATCGATGTTGCAAAAAAAGGTGGAGCGTTTATCAGACAGGAGCGAAATCATTTTGATCGTGACCGCTTGGAGTTTAAAGGAGCCAATGATCTGGTATCTTATGTAGACCGTGAGACGGAAAAACTCCTGGTCAATGAATTACATGAGCTGGTCCCGGAGGCTGGGTTTATCACTGAGGAAGAAACAGTCTCTCAACAACCAGCCGAGCTGCAATGGATCATCGATCCACTAGACGGGACTACAAATTTTGTTCATGGCATTCCATTTTACTCCGTAAGTGTGGCCCTGGTATCTAGTGGGGTACCAATATTGGGGGTGGTGTACGAAATTAATCAGGATGAATGTTTCTACGCCCTACAGGATGGCAAGTCGTATTGCAATGGGGATGAAATTAGCGTTTCTCCAGCCAATACTTTGGCAGATAGTGTTATTACCACCGGATATCCTCATCGGGATTTCGATCAGCTCCCTTATTATATTGAAGCCCTAAGAGCACTAATGCCAAAAACTCAAGGAATGAGAAGACTGGGTAGTGCTGCTGCTGACCTGGCCTATGTAGCATGCGGTAGAGTGTCGTGTTTTCTTGAATCCAACCTAAACTCTTATGATGTTGCTGCCGGAGGTTTGATTGTGCAGCAGGCTGGCGGTCGTGTTACCGATTTTGATGGAAATGATAATTGGCTTTTCGGGCGGGAGATTATTGCTGCCAATGGGGTACACTCAGAGGTACAAAAAGTAATAAATGGCGCTTGGCGTTAGACAAATACCAATGCAGAGTTTGGTTTGTGCGGTTAGAAGATGTTTGTAAGTAGGGTTAAATTCTAGATCTCCAGTACCAACGGGCAATGATCAGATACTTCAGGTTCGTAGCATACGCTGAAATCTGAAATGTTGACATGGCGGTTGACCATCATATAGTCGGCGTTTTTGCTGGATTTTTTATAGTAGGAAGTGCGAGTTCCTTTTTTTGTTCGAGAAGTGACCAGATCTTTTAGTCCGGCCTGCTTAAGTATTCTTAGGGTTTCACTATTTGGTTCTACGTTGAAATCCCCACAAATAATCATGGGATCCGTTTTTTCGGATATCCCCATAGCCATTGAAACCAATCTATGGGCTTGTTCAGCTCTCGCTGGGGTATCCATTTTACCATCTAAGTCACGTAACCCATGCATGTGTGCAATAACCACTGGCCGATTAATCTGGTAATTAAAGACTCTTATGGCGTGAGCACTCCGTGATCTAGGATGTTTCCCGTACTCATGGGGAGAATAGGATTTATGGACAAACCCTTGTGATTGAGCTATTATTGGAAAAGATCTACTCACAAATGTTGCAAGGCCCCACTGTGAAGGAATTTTAACCTCACCATCCCACAAAACCCCCTGTGCGGCTGGGCAGAAAATTGCAGTATGCTTGGGCAATACATTTTCAACATCCATTAGGAAGTTGGCGCGTTGATGAAGTACGTGATCCCCATCACGATAAGTAAGCCAATCTTTGCTAGTTGCAGGGCTATAAACGACCTCTTGTAGACAAAGAATATCAGGGGATTGCTTTACTAAAAAGGGGAGTAGTTTGTGATATAATTTTCCTCCCCATCCGTTGAGACACATGATTTTCATGCTTTGAATATCCGTAATCTTCTGTCAAGATCATATGAACAGGTCTCTATTCATAATTGCTTTCGCATAGTTGAATAACCGTAGAATCAGCTATCTGGGAATCCGATGAGAACCATCTCTACCAGGCCTTAGGGTTTACTGCTTCAGCTGACCTGTTATGGTTCTGCTCTGAGGGGCTTCCTGGTCGCTGATCCCGGAGCTGCATTAAATTCAGGATCACTAGAAGAAAGGCTAACAAAACCGAAATAATCACTTTTTTCATAATCCTGTTGAAAGTTACTACAATTTGTTTCTTTATACCATTGAGAATTGATCCGAACCGGTCTTCCTCACCAGTTCTGATCCAACTGCTAATTCCAAATAGGGGATAATGGTAGGGTCATAGTTTGCCACGGTATTGATGTCGTAAAACCCTAAGTTATCGGCATCATTAACGTAAGCCTGAGTTTCCTTACTAGAGAAAAAACGCCACCCACTATCGGTTAGGAATTGCGGTTTCTCCCTGTACATATACATAATGGGAAGACCGTCTACAGTTGACAAAGTTTATGGAGCAGTAGGTTAAAAAGGATTGCATATTGGAAGCGATCTTCTGTGTTCTTTGTGGTCAAAAGATTTTGGGACAATAATCCCGGGGGAGAGAACGCTCAAATATGAAAGATGGACTTATGGTAAACGGTCTCAATTTCTGAACTAATAGATTTAAACTGAGGTTATTCACTATTACTAAACCAACTAAAACAAATGGTAGTTAAACGTTGAGAACCATAATCAAAACTAATTGGCACCTCTAAGACCCATTGAATTTTTCAAACAGGTAGTACACTTTATTGACCCTCAGCTTTCATCAGAAGCTATAGAGTTTTTATGTCAAGGTCTGAAAGAGCGCAAGTTGAAAGCGAAAGAATACCTAATAGAAACCCGCAAGGCTCATACGGATATTAGCTTTGTGGCAACGGGTCTGGTTCGTGGTTACTATGTTGATAGCAAGGGTAATGAAATCACCACTCGTCTGATCAAAGAAGGTAATTTTGCCACCCACTATAGGGCGTTTCTGGCACAGCAGCCGAGTAAGTATTTTTTTCAATGCCTGGAGCCCTGTACCCTGTTGTTTTTTAACCATCGATATATTCAACAGGCTTACAAAATGTACCCGGAAGCAGAAAGGTTTGGAAGATTAGTAGCGGAGGGTATTATTAATATACTGGAATCAAGAATGGAAAGCTTCCAATTTATGAATGCGGAGGAGCGATATCTGCAGTTTATTAATCAAAATCCAGGCTTATTCAACCGAATCTCATTAGAGCACTTGTCAAGTTATTTGGGCATTCAGAGACCTTCATTGAGTAGAATCCGCAGTAAAATTGCTCAAAACCAGTAGTATGGTGTTTGCTTTGTAACATTTGTTACGGGCAACATACTTACTTACTGCACAAATTTGCCTCATAATAATTCACCATAGAACTTAAAACATAAAATTATGAGGATCGCAAGAAGCATTAAATCATTAGTAGTTGCCGTAATATTTTTGGGTATCAGTTGGTCATTACATGGACAGACTCAGGAGTCTACCAGTATCAGGAAGTTTTTTCTTAAACCCTATGGAGGTCTAAGCGTAATTTCGGATGTATCACCAGTTTTGAAATTGGATGGAAAGGAATCCTTGTCACAGGTGAGCACTGGCTTGGGCTTTAGTACAGGTATTACTGCAGGGTACAATTTCACCCCTAGTTTTTCTGCCGAAGCTGGCTGGGAATATAAGACCAACGATATAGATTTTAGCGTCGATAACAATACTTACCAGGGGAATTATGCATCCAATACCTACTACCTAAACGGAAAGTATATGTTTAACACCCAAGGTCGTTTCAAACCCTATGCCGGAGCAGGAATTAGTATGATTCAGGAGATAGACCTGGACTTTGAGATGTTTGAGTCGGAGCGTTCGTTTTCCACCGATGGCAAGTTCGGTTTTCTGGGGTTGGTAGGGCTGGATTTTCTGATTAATGATCGTCTTGCTTTGAATGCGGAGCTGACGCACACTAGATACGCCTCCTTGGACTTAACCGCTGAAGATGGGTCCGGTAGTGAACTTCAAGACCTTAAATACAACCCATTGGTGTTGAATCTGGGGGTCAAGATTCGATTTTAGCGGGGCGTAATTTCCGCATTTTAAAAATGGTTATTTCTGGCCTTACATTAAATCTCAAAGGCCAGGAATGGCCTAAAGCCCGATTGATATATAGCGATCTTCCATCACCCAGATCGATTTTTCCGGCACTGTACCTCTTGTTCTTAACAGGAAGCACCGGAGCTGATAAAAACGGAGGCTTGACTTGGCCACCATGGGTGTGCCCACATAGAATCCAACTATCATAATCCTTCCAAATAGGCAAATCACAAACGTCTGGATTATGGCAAAGTACGATGTTTGCCTTATGCAGGTGACGGGCACTTGAAACGGTTTCCGGGAGGCATTTCTTCGCCCATAGATCATCCAAACCTATGAAATTCAATCCCGATACTTCACTACATTCATTTCTCAGTACCTGTACTCCAGCACTTGATAGTAAGCGCGAAACTTGTTCAGCTACTTCTTCCTGAGTCCAGTTTATCCCATAATCATGATTACCCAAAACAGCTAGAGTTCCGCACTTACCTCTCACTACACTTTCGAGAACCGTTTCAAGTTGTTGAAGTTGTTCAGGTCCTTCATAAGTGATGTAATCTCCGGTATATACCACAAAGTCCGGCTCGAACTTTTGAGCCCTTTTGAAAGATTTGATCAGGTGATCGTAATCAAATCTGTTTCCCACGTGAATGTCACTAATTTGCATCATGGTTTTACCCTCCAGACTCGAACTAAGATTTGGGATAGTCATTTCCTGGAAGACAAACTCAGGCCAGAATGGTTCTACCTTCAGAGTATAAAGGCCCCCGAACATTCCTAAATTTGCCAGGGCAAACGTTCCCTTTTTGATAAATGATCTCCTGGATATATTTGGATTCATCTTCGTAATCCTAATCTATGTTGATACTAAGCTTATACCAGTTAATATTTCGTGTGAAATACATAGTCGCGCTTAGGATTACCATAAGCCCAAGACTTCCAATTAGTAAGGAATAGTCCACTAGTTGTATGGTAACAAACATGAACCCATATATCCCCGATAGTGCCAGCACTAGTAACCAGGTCATCCTGCGGGCTTTAAATATGGTCAGGGAGTAAAAAGAAATTATCACGATCACAGCCAGGGTGGATAGTGCATAGGCAAGGTTAAAGTTTGAGTGTTCAGAAATTGACACAAACAGCACATAGAACAAGCAAAGTGTCAGCCCCACCAGGATATACTGAAAGGGATGGATTTTACGTTTGTTCAGGGCTTCCACCAAAAAGAAAATCAGGAAGGTGAGTGCGATGGTCATGGCCGCATATTTGACGGATCGATATGACTTCTGATAGTTGTTGAGCGGAATCAAAAGATCCACACCAAAGGCTGACTCAATCAAATTATTGAAATATCGATCTCCAATCCAATGCTGGGGAAAGTTCCGATTCAATTCCAGGACCAGCCATGATGCCTCAAAACCCTCATCTGTAACATCTCTATTATCAGGGAGAAACATCCCGCTAAAACTGGGGGTTGACCAATTAGAGGAAAGATCAACTCGGGTTATTTTGCCGGTGGGTACAAAAGATAGGTTGCCGCTGCCCTGCAGGTCTAATTCGAATTGGAATCCAATGCTCTTACCCAGTTGGGATTCTAGAGAAGGTAAATCATGGGTAAAGCCCGATGAGCTTAGCTCCGAAATTCGGGACCCAGGGGTGATATTCAAGGTTTGGCCACCCCAATCAAATTCCACATCGTTCTTAATGCCTCTAAGATCTGATATACCGGTAGTCAAAAAAGCTTGGTCATACTTGATCTCTTTGAGGTTATTGGTATCCGGTAACGTAAGATTGAAATCTCCGGAAATGGTCATCTTTGATTTATAAACTGCCACTTCGTAGATTCCGCGCTTAAGTTTTGTTGGTTCTATATGACCATCAATAGACACCTTCTCCGGTAATAAATGCCAGTACTTGGTGATTTGGATCCTTTCTTCCTTCTTTTCCTGTTCATAAATCAGTGGAATGCTAAGAATGGGACCAATTATTTGCTGATTATTGGCCCATCTCGAACTGACCTCTACCTTAGCATCCTTGCTTAATGCTTCTCTCTCTGCAATGATAGATTTGATCATGCTTATCGGTATGAGCAACAATAGCATCAGTATGGTAATGGTAATCAGCTTTAAGGTTACTGACTTTTTGATTTGATTGTTTAGCACTTCAATAAATGTATGTTCTGTTTTCATGATTAAAAGTACTTTGAATTACAAAGTTAATGGTTAAATTTTTTTCACTTCAATAGTTGCTCGATAGCCTTAATATGTTTGGTGAATGCCTCTCTTCCTTTGCTGGTAGCACTATACCTGGTATTTGGTTTACGGTCTAAGAATACTTTGGTGTAGGTTATGTATTCGCTTTTCTCCAAGGATCTTAAATGGCTGGCTAGATTTCCATCCGTTACACCTAGAAGGTTTTTCAAAGTGTTAAAATCAAGATGATCATTTACCATTAGTGCTGACATAATTCCCAGTCTGACCCTATTTTCAAATGCTTTGTTTAAGTCCTTGAGTAGTTCCTTCACTTGCTGTATCTCATATGCATTAATATGCCGTATACAATATGCAACACCCCAAAACCCACAGACCAAAACAGTAAGCCAAATCCTATAAAATAAGCTGCTAGAAGGCCCAATACGATCTCAGCGATCCCCAGGCTACGGATTTCATTGAGTGTATATTTACTGGCATTGACCAGGGACAGACCGTAAAAAACCAAGGTCAGGGGAGCCACGAGTCCCACATATCCTCTAATTAATAATATTAGACACAATAAACCACCAGATACCAATGGGATGGCGAAATTGATGAGCAATCTTTTGGTTTGATAGTCCCATATCTTTTGATTGTTGCGCTTGGTTTCCCGGGTGGTAAAATATATCCCGGTTATCACGGACAGTGCTATGGTAGCAACAGCGATAAGCAAAAGTTTGAAAAGGCTATCTGAATCCAGCAGGGTCCTGCTATAAGAGAGATAATCTTGATTGACGTAAATGGTCCGATATGCGGCATAAGCCCCACCCAGGGCAAAGATTCCGGCAAAGATTCCTGACAAGCCGCTAAGCGATATAAACCTGGAGGAGCGGTTCATAATATCCTTTATTTCTTCCAGGTCTTGGAGGTATTTTTCTTTTTCCATTAAAAGTACTTTGAAATACAAAGTAATAAATAAATTTAATATAAATCAAGGGCCCTTCCATGCAGCGCCCTAATTTATCTAATCAAACACCTTCTGCCTTTGGTATAATTGATGCCTATGTCAATCTCTGGAAGAGCTAGATTAAAATGCTAAGAGGCGCAGTTTTGGTCAGGTTTACTACCTTTTTGACAGTCAAATGCCTGACCTAAAATCATTGATGACTAAAGTCGCTTTCAGTTATTGATATCGAGTCGATAAAATAATAGGCTCCCTCCCAATTTCTTTCTTTAACTATTGATGCATCAAAACCAATCCTGTTATCACAAAATTGCTGGTATTCTTCCTCGTTGAAATTATCCCCAAAAAGACCCAGGATGATAAATCTTTCCCTTCCTTTTGCCTGATATTGTATTTCTATTCTATGCCATGAGTTTCTATCCGATAAAAGACCTATATCCAAGTCTACAACTCCATGACTATTTTGGATTATGGTATTTTTCTTGCCTGAATCAGTCCTAACTTTTTTCTTTCGTTTTGTATTGCCCCCGTGGCTACCATTCAGCTCATTGTTTAAGAATAGGTATCCAATTTTATTACAAAAGTAGTTGCTAAATCCAGACCAATTCAAATAAAAAGATACATCATACAGCCTACCTTTTATCAATTCCGTGCTTAATTCCCCTTGGATGTATTCCCTATAATCTTTAAACTCACTTTTAGCTGTTGCTATGACCAGTCCACAGTAGGCGTTCCCTGAATGTGCAATCTGGTGACCTTTATAATTGTACGGAATACCAAAGGATCCTACCTCGGTTTGGCAGGAATGAAAAAAATCCGGGGTGGTCTTATTCGGTATAGACCAGCTTTTGCCCAGGTATAGCTGACCTGGCTCATCTGGGCACTCTTCGTATTCTTCAAAACTTCCATTTAACAGCAGGTTCGCTTTCATATCAACAGACATGAAGTTGAATAACTTATGCTTGTTAGAATACCAGAAGTAATCATCAGGTATAAACTCATGCGAAAGCTTTAAGCCGGTCAAGGCCAAAAGCAAGAATAAAAACAGCATAACTATCTCGGATTCTTACAGTCTTCTCCAAGCTAAATTGTAACTCCATTATATATGGCACAATTGATTCACCTGGAAGCTTTTACATTACCAGCTCTGAAATCAACGCGGATAGAATAAAATAAAGGGAGAATGATACAATTACTACTCCAATTACTTTCAAGTATTTCAAAGTTTCTGGACCATCTTGCCTGAAGATACTGAAATTCACCATCGAACCAACCGCTCCTATTGCGCCACCAATTGCACCACCTACAAACAGTAACAAAATAGGTAATCCACCTAAGATGTATTGAAACCACTGAAGTTTTTCAACTATTTGATATTTATTTCCATTGATTTCTAATGTTGGAATAAACTCTGGGAAAGATGATTTTGGGTATGCTTTCACTATGTCACCATTTGTTTTGGATATGAGAAATGGCTTCCCCTTTTCTTTTGACCGGTCAATTTTAACATTGTCTTTATGTAGTGTGGTTTTTCCTGTCCACAATGACGTTTCAATCTCAAAACTGGAATTGGGAAAGTCGGGTAGTTCAAATGTCTGCTTCATAACTTATGTCTATTGGACATACAATAAAGGGAAAATTATAGGTAAAGATGATATTAAATCGTTTCCTATAAATATCTTATGTAATATTTTTATAACGATTTTACGTACATATTGAAATTTGGTTAAGCTGTCATCGTTACAAATCATCTAGGAAGGTCTTGAGATCTACTGTCTTCTGTAATACTAGCATTCATGATAGTCTTATATAGTTTGCCTATTCAGTTATGAAGAATCTAATTGTTTATATCTCACTTATCTGTATACCATGTCTTCATGCAACAGGACAGGTACATGAAATTGACCTGTTGGAAGAGCAGCGGCAGTTTAGTGAGGTATGCTCATTTGAAATAAAGCAGGTAGTTAACGCCACCAAGCAACCTCACAGTATTGGTTTTGTACAAAAGGGGGTCAGCAACAAAAAACGGCCGGCTGTATTTAAGCTTGGTTTCGAAAAGGAATTGGAAGTTTTGTTTGATAAACCTTTACTGAACTGGGATAATCCCTTACCTATTCTATTCAAGTTTAACGAGCTAAAAATTTGGGAGCAGACTAAGATGTCGAGAGAGTACGCTTATGTATCTATTGAACTAGAGGCTTATTTGATTACTGAAAATGGCTACAAGTACATTTCTGGGTTTGAATCAAGCTTTCAATCGAAAGGTATGGATGTCACCTCAAAGCATGCGGAAAATATATTTAAAGCACTAGAAATTATTCTAATAGACTTAAACTCATTTGATATTTTATCTCTAGGGAATAAGGGACAAGCAATATCCTTGGAGGAGCTAAAAGCTGCTACTCCACAACAACCAGTAATTACTTCATTGCCAATTTGCAGCGCTGACCAGATCAATAAGGGGATCTACCAAAATTTTGATCAATTCAGTAATAATGCCCCCGGGGTGACAGATGGTTTCAATATCAAGAAAAAACCCCGAAGGTTGAAAGAATGGCGTGGAACCCATGATGTTACGCTAATAGATTTATCCACCCGTAAAAAGATTTCAGAGAATGTTTGGGGCTTCAGCGACGGTGAGCATGCGTACATTTATTTTGAGAAGGAGTTTTACCAAATAGATATCTCTTCGGAGCATATTACTTTTCATA
>JANQPK010000208.1 GCA_028289505.1 Cyclobacteriaceae bacterium | reverse complement strand
TGTATACGAACTGGGTCAATCTTAAGCGGGTTGGTGTCTAGAACTACAAAATCCGCTAATTTACCCACTTCCAAGGTGCCTTTGGTACCTTCCTCAAAGTGCTGTATGGCAGCCCAAATGGTTAGGGACTGCAGCCCCTCGTAGGCGTTTAAGCGTTGGTCAGGACCCAAGATAAAACCACTTCGGGTTACCCGGTTCACAGTGGCATCCAAAACACGCAGGGAATTAGGAAATGTTACCGGGGCATCATGATGTGAAGTTATGGTTAAACCTGCATCGACCACATCCCTGGTAGGAGAAATGTAAGCAGCGCGCTCTTCGCCCAATACGGATTCGCGATGCCAATCACCCCAATAGTAGGTGTGCATTGGGAACAACGATGGAAATATTTCCAGGTCTACTAGTTCGGGTATTTGGTCCTTTCTAAGCGTTTGGCCGTGTATCATAACCGCACGGTGATCTTCTAAAGCGGTGGTTTCAACAGCCGAGCGCACCCCTTTAATGAATTGATCTATAGCGGCATCACCGTTAGTATGACATAAAATTTGCCATTTGTTTTTGAATGCTTTGGTAATATAACTTTTAGCCATCCTGTCGGCAAGTATACCATAGCCCATGTAGCAGCCTTCCTGGCCTTCAGGATTAACATGATAACACTTAGAAAGCCAGGCTGTCTTACCCTGAGGTGAGCCGTCTAAGGTCAATTTTACTCCCCCTATTCTGTAGTGATTGGTGTAACTTTTATCTTCGGTATAATACTTGGTATTCATGGCATCTTGGTTCCACACAATATCAGGATAGGCCACCACATCGATAAATAATTCATTCCGCTCTGCAGCCAACGCCAAAGCGGTAGTATTGTCGGGAGTGCTTCGTCCATCTTGGGCGGTGGTATATCCGAATTTCGCGTATTCCTCTTGCCCACTTTTAACACATCGTAGCTGGACTTCTTCATCTGATTCACCAATAACCGGTAAGACGGAATTGAAAAAAGCGGCTTCTTCCAAAACCCCATTGGGTTCTCCACTAACATCTCGACGTATCACACCGCCCTCCACCTCAGGACTCTGCTTGGTAAGACCGAAAAGTTGAAGTGCCTTGGAATTTACACAGGCCAAATGCCCCGATTGATGGATAATTACCACTGGAATTTCCTCTGAGATCTGATCCAAAACATCCTTAGTAGGATGCGCTTTTTCTGCCAGTTGTGAATCATCATAGCCATTAGCTAAAATGATTCCATACTTATCCATGACAAACTTACCCTTATCAGTATTGGTCCAAGCCTTAACACTTTTAACAATTTCTTGGTAGTTAGCACCTGGTCCATCTGGCGGGGGCAGTATGTTGGCCGCCAGACCAGAAAGAAGACCCACATTATAAATATGCCCGTGACCATCGATAAAACCAGGCAATAAGGTCTTACCTTTAAGGTCTACTTGACGAGCATGGTTATATTCTTTCTGGGCTTCCTCTCTTGATCCAACGAAAACGATTTTGCCATCTTGTGCTACTAGAGACTGAACATATTGAGGGGTATCACCACGCATGGTTATAATGTCTCCATTGAAATACACAATAGTGGAACCGGAGATCACAGTATCTGTAGTACGATCTCTGTTTTGAAATTGGTTGCATGAAATAATTAACGATAAGCTTACCCCGAATACCGAATACCACAACTTTTTCACTATGACTAGATCTTTAAATTCTAATTTTGATAATTGAGAGGACTAAAACCTGGTTTTGATTTAAAATAATACCATTTGAATTGGAACCTTGAAATGGCTATACTGGAGGAAATTACGAATTACCAATGACAAATTATAAAGTCCTGCTTTTGCTGATAATCTTGCTGGGATCTTGCGATGCTCCTCCCAGAACAGAAGTGAAAGAGCCGGTTCCAAACACCGGTCCAATTCAACTGCATCCCCACAATCCTCATTGTTTCTTGTACCAGGGTAAGGCTATGGCGCTCATTACCTCTGGTGAGCACTACGGGGCTTTGTTAAATCTTGACTTTGATTACAAGACTTATCTCAACACCTTGGCAGATGAAGGCATGAACTACACCCGTATCTTTACTGGCTCTTATTTTGAGATTCCCGGAGAAAGCTTTGGCATTGAAAAGAATACCCTGGCACCACTTCCAGAAAGAGTGATTACCCCCTGGCAGCAGGTCACGGATGATACGGGTAAGGTAAAATTCGACTTGTCCAAATGGAACTCCGCGTATTTCGACCGATTGTTTGACTTTATGGAATTGGCCCACTCTCTAAACATCATCGTGGAAGTCACTTGTTTCAGTTCAATCTATCGCGATGCTCATTGGGATGTCAGTCCTCAAAATCCTGAAAACAACATTAACATCAGTCATGACATAGACCGTAAAGATGCCCAAACCCCCAATAATGGGGAATTAATGGCTTACCAGGAAGCAATGGTAAAAAAGTTAGTCACCGAGCTTAATCGCTTCGATAATTTCTTCTTTGAGATTCAAAATGAACCCTGGGCCGACCACACTGTATCGGTTTATAACATCATTAATCAGGATGATCTGGAAGCAGGAGATTGGACCTTTAAGTCGGACTTTGCCGATCAAGCCTCTATCGATTGGCACGATCGATTGATTAAGGTAATTGTGGATACTGAAAGTCAACTGGACAAAAAGCACCTTATCGCTCAAAACTACACCAACTTTAAAGCTCCCATTCCCTACGTAAACCAGCATGTCTCCATTATTAACTTTCATTATGCTTGGCCTGAGGCAGTAGATTGGAACTACCATTATCCTAAGGTGATTGGATTTGATGAATCGGGGTTTGCCGGTTCAGGTGACCAGGTGTATCGGCGTCAGGCCTGGCAATTTATGCTAAGTGGTGGCGGTCTCTTCAACAACCTCGACTACTCCTTTTATGTTGGTCATGAAGATGGAACCGGTGAGAACAGCGCCCCTGGAGGAGGCAGTAAGTCTTTTCGACAACAACTCAAAACGCTGAGTAATTTTCTTCATGGTTATGAGCTTGAAAAACTACACCCCGATCATAGCCTGGTGACTAGTTCCCCAGGGGTTATTCCCTATGTGTTGTCAGACAACTCGGATAATTATGCACTTTATCTAAGAGCCATTGGCACTACCCAGGCTGAATTGGAAATAGCTCCCGGTGAAGGTAGCTTTCAATTAACCGCAGTTGACCCTATCGATGGAACCTACACCGACTTGGGAATCATGGAAACAACCAATGGTAAATTGAGGGTAGCACTGCAATTTCCTGATGGAGAGCTGGCGCTAAGTGTGACCAGAAGGTAAATGATCCAGGTGCATGAATAAGATAATACTGATTCTGTTGCTGAGTGCTACTCTAAATGGCTATGCACAAGACTCTGAAGCTTTGGACAAACAAAAAATCACCACAGTAGTCAACCAGTTTTTTGAGGCCCTGGAAACAAAGGATACGGTGCTGCTAAAGAGTATCGCGCTAACCGATGGACAAGTATGGAGAATTTACGATGATAACAGACCGGATAAAGTCAATATGCGGCTTATGCAGGATGACATTCAATCGCTGAGCACCTTGCCGGTAGTCAAAGAAACGGCACTGGCTTTCGATATCAGCGTTCACCACAATATCGCGGTAGCTTGGGTACCTTACGAGTTCCAGGTTGAAGGTGAGTTCTCTCACTGTGGAATTGATGTATTTACTTTTTTTAAGATTGAAGGTGATTGGAAGATTGTTAATACTGCATATTCCGTGGAAAAAAGAGGCTGTGAAGAATTAAGGGGTGAAAACTAAAGATCAGTTACGCAGAGTCGGGTCTCTTGACATTTTGAAAGGTTTGGCCCATGGTGGTAATGGCATTGGACCATACCCGGGATTATTTTCATGTAGCAGCAATTCCTACACGACCCTGCAGACCCTGAGCTGACCACACTACCTATTTTCTTTACCCGTTGGATTACCCATTTCTGTGCCCGGTGTTCTCATTCCTGGCAGGAACTTCCGTCTTTTTTGTAGGACTAAAAAAGTCCAAGGCAGAAGTTTCCACATTCTTATTGAAGCGGGGTTTATGTACCGGCAACGCTCAATTATTGGTAATTGGTAATTCTTATTCCGTAATTCACAACCTCCCTACACTATTGACCTCAAGCCAATATCCATCCGGATCCTCCAGAAAGATCTGCTTGATTCCATCTGCCCGGTAGTTGATCTGGCCCTGATTGCCCGGCCAGTCCCCGTATGGTATTTGCGCTGACTCCAGGTTTTGGATAAGTGCATCAAAATCATCGGTGGTAAAAGCAAAGTGCACCGCTTTGTGCAGCTTAATTTCACTTTCATAAATGGAAATTAAGTGCAACTCGCGGTCATCACCGAAGGATAACCAACGGATACCCTCTTTTTCAGTACGATTGACAATTTCCTTAAAGCCGAAAGCACGTTTATAAAAGGCTACAGAACGATCAAGATCGGTTACCAACAAGGCCAGATGATTAAAAACCAGCTTGTTTTCGAAATGGGCAGTTTGCATGATTTGGCATTTTAAATATTTCGATAATAGATAATTAGCTTTTAGTAGCGGTCACTAAAGCTACCCAATCTCGATGGGAAA
>JANQPK010000170.1 GCA_028289505.1 Cyclobacteriaceae bacterium | reverse complement strand
GATGAAGCGATCAGGTTTAAGCCCAAAATGATCGTTAATCAGTCTACTTACTCCGATATTTGAAGATTTAGAAAAGGTCTCAGCCACCGACAATGAGCCATAGCCTCCTTTTTTATGGTCCCGCATTTTTTTATCATAGAAAAGAAAAGAACCGGCACCAGTATCTATACTATCATTGAGTTTGATATCCGAATCCTCCAGCAATGCGATCATGGAAGCTAGTTTGAAAGTACTGCCCGGTTCAGTCAGACCTTGTTCTCCTACCGCGTAGTTGTAGAGTTCCCAATACTTATCCTTCTCGTTCTTACTGAGATTTGAGATAGCCTTTATGTACCCGGTGGCAACTTCCATTACTACCACACAACCGTAGTTGGCATCATGACGCTCAAGCGCTCTCAGCAGCGCGGTTTCGGCCACATCCTGAAGGTTGATATCAATAGTGGTTTCGATATCCATACCCTCCACCGCTTTGGCCTCAGAACGATCGTAAACCGGTTTCCAGCCGCCTCCGGCCATTTTCTGAAACAAGGCCTTCCCATCAGTTCCAGCCAAGACATGGTCAAAACTGTACTCAAGTCCAGCTCCCTGATTATTTTCATTCACAAAACCTATGGTTCTGGTACCTAAATGTGAAAAAGGTTTAAATCTTAAGTCAACCTTCTCGAAGATAGCACCACCCCTCATGCGACCTTCCCGGAAAATGGGCCAGGTTTGCATGATCTTTTTATCCTGATAGTTCACTCTTTTATTATTGAGCACCAGGTATCTCTTGTTGGCTTGACGAGCACTCAGTATTTTTCTGGAATATTGCTTGGCAGACCTATCCTTAAAGAATCTGGCCAATAGCAAGGAAAGAGAATCTAATCCCTGACTAAAGGTATCCTCATTTGACACCGATGGGTCAAAAGCTACTCTATAAAATGGCAGGGAGGTTGCCAGCAGACTACCGTTGTCCGAATAAATACTCCCCCTGGTAGCTTTTACTTTTCTGTACTGTAAACCGATATCTTCAGCTAATGCCGTCCACTTTTCTCCCTCTATAAATTGTATCCGGCCAATTCTTAGGGCAATTGCCAGCGAAAAAAGCAAGGCCAGCAAAAACGCCACCCGCACTCTCAACAATATGGACCGCTTTACATTCAATTCTCAGCAATAATTTTGATTGGGGGTTCGGAACTTTCCTTCAAGCCTGACTTTTTAACCTTAGAAGCAACCTCAGATTGCTTACTGTCAAACATATAATCGGCTTTCAGGGTATGGTAATCCGCCCTAAGGTCCTCAAGCTGCTTTTGGGCAGTATTGATCTTTCTTATGGTGTTTTCTGAGTAGTGTCCATTTCCAATGTAAAGGATACCTAGTGCCATCAGAAATAGAATTTGAGGCAAATAAGCCCCTGAAATCTGCTTTACGGATAAGTTTTCAACCTTTAATCGGTTTTCAATCTCCTTGAAAAGCGAAAATCCCCCTTTACTGCGGTTACCTCGGCTTTTTCTTTTTGATTTATATGTATTTCCTTTTCCCATGTTCAGATCCTTATTGCGACTCTCAGCTTGGCACTTCTCGATCTAGGATTCTTCTTAACCTCCTCCACAGATGGTGTTAGCGGTTTCTTAACCAAAGGTTTAAATGGACGGGTAAGATTTCCGTAGAAATCCTTATTTCCTTCACCCTGAAAAACACCTTTATTCATAAAATTCTTTACCAATCTGTCCTCCAATGAATGATAACTAATTACCACCAGCCGTCCCCCCACCTTGACCAGGTCCTGGCTTTGGGTTAACAGCGCCTCTAAGGCCGTTAATTCTTGATTAACTTCTATCCTTAGCGCCTGAAAAACCTGGGCCAAATACTGTGAGGCCCTATGTTTGGGAACCAGACTGTTGATTACCTGTTTAAAATGAGTTATGGTGTTGATGGGACCTTGTGCCCTGGCTTTTACAATAACCTCAGCCAGTGTCTTAGCATTTCTAACCTCTCCGTACTGTCCCAAAATCCTTTGTAAAGATGCTTCATCATAGGTGTTGATGATAGTTTTTGCTGTCAAATCGGCACCCTGGTCCATTCTCATATCCAGCTCCGCATCGAATCGGGTCGAGAAGCCACGACCTGGGGTATCGATCTGGTAAGAGGACACCCCTAGGTCCGCCAGAATACCATCTACATTATTAACCCCGTTTAGCCTTAAATATTTTTTCATAAACTTAAAATTGACCGGGATGAACTTGAAAGTTTCGTTTTCAAGTGATTCCACGTTTTCAGCCGCATCTTTATCCTGATCAAATCCAAACAATTTACCTCGTGCTAGTTTCTCCAAAATGGCCCTGCTATGTCCCCCTCCTCCAACTGTAGCATCTACATAAACTCCGCCCGGATCAATATCCAAACCAAGCAAACACTCTTCCACCATTACTGCTTGGTGGTAATCCATCAATACTTTGTTTGATCCACCGCAAGACCATTAAGCTTCTGCCTTTGGCTCCACCAGCCTGTCCTCACTGCGTTGTAAACTTCATTCCATTTGGGCATTATCTTCTGGGCTGCAAATGGACGTAGGTTCACGCTTATTGGTCTAAGTATTTTTGAGCCAGTTGAGAAAACTCCGACTGGTCACTAATTAAATATTTCTCGTAAAGGTCCGGATTCCAGATCTCCACGCGATTGCCCATGCCAACTACTATCACCTGTTTTTCAAGCTGAGAGTACTTGATCATGGGCTTTGGGATTAAAAATCTGCCCATGGTGTCCAAGTCCACCTGGGCATTCCCTCTGAAAAAATTTCGCTGGAGCATTCTAAACTCTTCATTGAACTCATTCA
>JANQPK010000165.1 GCA_028289505.1 Cyclobacteriaceae bacterium | reverse complement strand
CTCCCCTTATGCTTTCATATAGTAACGCCAGCTCCCAGAGTTCAAGACCCTGGGTTTTTCCTAGGGCCATCATTTCCTCACAGGTGATAAATGGTACTTTCAAGTCTTTACGAGAAAGCACTGGCACCACTGGATTCAGATAGCATACCTCAGTTACGTCCACCATAGCTTCTAATCTCGCGATAGTCTGCTGCGGATATGGATGGGCTGATTTTAGCTCGATGAAGTTTTCATGCTTAAACCTATAATCACAGGAGATATCAGGAAGCAAACTTTCCACAATATCCAGGTCATTTCCATAAATCAGCAACTCATGGTAATCCCCATGGATGCTAACCGCTGAGCCATCAATTTCCTGAACTTCCATCATGCCACCACCAATACTGATGGCAGACATGGTATGGGTAATGGAGGGATTACTAATGCTTATTCGGTAATTGTTGGGGTGCTTTGCTCCATAGCACAGATAATTCACTTTTATATTGATGCCAGAACGCTCAATGTATTCAAGGTAATGCATCATACGGGTATCATCAGCTTGCCAGCCCAACAAGCCACCATAAAGTCCCATATCGGTACCCTGGCTTTCATGAGTGGTAACCAATGATCCATTAGGGTCATAGTCAATCACTACATCGGTAATTTCACCCTTCATCAGGTCACGCAACAGTAACCCGATTCTGCAGGCAGCGGCACTATGGGAACTTGAAGGGCCCCTCATAACCGGGCCTAAAACATCATTGAAGATGCTGGATATGGCCATTTTTTATAGGTATTTCCTGTGTGATATCATAGGTAAGATAAGCAATTAAGCACTAATGAACTGCATATTTCTTGTTTGTGATGCGATTCAAGTCTAATTCAACGATAAGCCTGTTACGCAATCCCAGATTTTTACTTGATCACATTGTAAAAGGAGGCAAACTCAAATTTATTATTGGTGAAAAAACCCATTATCTGGGGGATAACAAATGGCGCAGACAGGTAAATAACTTCTGGTCATTGATTAATTAAAACCGTAATTTACATCTAAAGATTCCTGCAAGTATTTAGTAAGGGTAGCATAAATTATTCAATCAGCTACTCCAGTAATTAACCTTCATTTAAGCTAAAAATCATGAGAAAAACTAGCTCTACTAATGCTATTGCCAGAACTAAACTGCTGGCAACCAGCGTGTTTTTGGTGATGATGGTGGTGAGTTTTAATCTTCAGGCTCAATCACCATATACTGTCAGCGGTAAGATTACCGGAGAAAACAATGAACCGGTTCCAGGTGCCACGATTCAATTAAAGAATACCAACACCGGGGCCGTAACAGATGCCTCGGGTGATTACACCTTGCAACTCAATGTTGATCCGGGGAACTATATCCTGGTAGTTCGATCAATAGGACTGATTACCCGGGAAATACCGGTGGACCTCGGCAGCAATTCCGAAATTACCACCAATGTCCAGGTTGAGCCCGATATTTTGGGATTGGACGAAGTGGTGATCACCGGTGTAGGTGCTTTGACGGAAAAAAAGCAGCTTGGCAACACCATTTCAACTATCGAAGGCACTGATATCAGTGGTTCGGGATCACTGGATGTTACCGGTGCACTTTCAGGTAAACTTGCCGGGATCCAAGTTACCCAGAATTCTGGTGACCCTGCTGGTGGGATAAGTGTCAGGTTACGCAGTGCCAGTACCGTCAATGGCAGTTCCGATCCGCTATATATTATTGATGGGGTCATCGTTAACAATAATTCAACCAATGTACTGGATGTAACCAGTGTGGTACAAAATCGGTTATCAGACATCAATCCCCAGGATATTGAGCGCATTGAGGTAATTAAGGGGGCAGCGGCTGCAGCCATTTATGGCTCAAGGGCCAGCAATGGTGTAGTGCAAATATTTACCAAGAGGGGAAAATCCGGAAAACCCGTGATCAATTTTTCAACCAGCATCAATTTTAATTTTATTCGGAAAACCCGGGATTTCAACCAGGAACCTTTTAACTGGACCTCAAGCGATATCACTGACCTAACCCAGGAGCCGGTAACCCGCTATGATTATCAGGATATGGTGTTTAGGAACTCTGTGGGAACGGATAATTATGTTTCAATTAGCGGTGGCAATGAAAACACCAATTACTTTTCTTCATTTTCCTACCTGCATAATGATGGCATTCTGGAGGCTACCAATTATGAAAGGGTAGGAGGTAGGATCAGGATCAATCAAATAATAAACGATTGGATTACCGCCTCAGTAGGAACGTATTTCTCTACCAGTAATAGTCAGGATATGCCCAATGGAGGCTACGGGTTTGGAGTGCTGCAAACCATCCTGTTTACCAACAATTTTATTAATCCGGAACCAGACGAGGACGGTAATTACCCGGTGATGACCTTCTATCCAAACATTCTGGAATATATTGAGACCTTCGATTATACCCAACGGAATAACCGGACCATCAGCGATTTGCAATTGACCATGACCCCGATGGATGGACTGGATATTACTTATATTCTGGGATATGATAATTCGGAGTCCATCGGCAACACCTATGTGCCCATAGGCACCACCACGGTACCTCTGGGTTCTGCCAGAACCTCCAGTATCAGCACCCAACAGCTGAATAGTGATATCAATGTCAATTACCACAAACAGCTTAATTCAACTATCAATTCAACCACTTCTGCTGGGTTCTCCTGGCAAGCAGATCAAACGCAAATGAGATCTATATCTGGTTCTGGATTGGCACTGGGTGTTCGAACCACTGATGGAGCAGCAACCATTGCCACTGATGAACTACGTAGCGAACGCACTTTCTGGGGTGGTTTTGTGCAGCAGACCTTTGGATTCCAGAATAAGCTGTTTTTGACAGGTGCGATCAGATTGGATGGCGCATCGGTATTTGGAGAAGATGAGCGAAACCAGTTCTATCCCAAGGCCAGCGCATCTTATCTGGTATCAGAGGAGGACTTCTGGAAGAATAGTATGGGAAATACCTTCAACAGCTTCAAGATCAGAGCAGCTTGGGGACAGGCCGGTAACCTGACCGCCATTGGTCCATTCGACCGCTTGTCAAATTACCCTGCGGTGAGTATCGATGGAAGCTCCGGCCTGATTTCACCTAGTCAACTGGGTAACCCCGATCTCAAACCCGAACGACAAACTGAATTCGAAGTGGGGGTAGACATGGCTTTACTTGATAACAGGCTGGGATTAGAGCTCACCTATTATTCTCAGGACATAGAGGAATTGCTGCTGGCCAGAACTTTATCTCCTTCCACTGGAGCCTCTACCAGAATTGAAAACATCGGCACTATGACCAACAAAGGATTTGAGGCCATGATTACCGCAGTACCAATACAGAAAAGTGATTTCAATTGGACTATTGTCGGGACCTTTTCTACTAACGAAAATGAGGTAAACAATGTAGAGGGGGAGCAAATTGGTATTGGAAATTTTGGATTTTCTGTAGCTAAGAACGGAGAACCATTAGGGGTATTTTACCAAGGATTTTACGCTAGAAACCCCGATGGAAGCCTATTGTTGACGCCGGCTGGTCTACCCCAGAGGGAAAAGGGGTCATTTGATGAAGATGGTAATCCCATTCCGGAAAGGGATCCAGATGGACAACCAAGCGGCGCTAATTTGAGCAAGGTTATTGGAGACCCCAATCCGGATTTCATAGCATCCTTGATCAATGAGATTGAATATAGAAATTTTTCATTCAGACTGCAGTTCGATGCGGTACAAGGATTCGATGTTTTAAGCTGGGACACCAGGATGTTCTACCGGTTTGGTGGTGGGCCCCAGGAAGCCAGAGAATTGCGAGGGG
>JANQPK010000142.1 GCA_028289505.1 Cyclobacteriaceae bacterium | reverse complement strand
AGCTGGTTTACTGCCATGATAGCACAGTTCTTCTCCGACTCTGGGGTGGATGCGCCCAAGTGGGGAAAAGTGATAACCTTGGGGTGGTCTATCTGCTCTTGAGTGGGAAAGTCCGTGACGTATTGATCTATTTTTTCCTGGTCAATCGCTTCCATAACATCTTTCAGGTTTACCAAACCTGCACGTGCAAAATTCAGAATACGTACCCCAGGCTTCATCAATGCAATCTTTTCTTTATTCACGAAGTTTTGAGTACTTCCATTTAGCGGCATATGGAGGGTGATATAATCTGATTGCCTAAGCAAGGCATCCAGACTTGGCGCTTTGCGTACATATTTTGATAGTTGCCAGGCGGTATCAACGGAAATATATGGGTCATATCCGGTGACCCTCATGCCCAGACTTTCCGCAGCATTGGCAACCTGCATTCCAATGGCACCAAGTCCAACAACCCCCAAAGTCTTTCCCTGAATCTCAGGGCCTGCAAAATTCGACTTCCCTTTTTCAACTAGTTTAGGAATCTCTTCTCCTTTACCTTTCAGGGATTGCACCCAACTAATACCCTGGTATATTTCACGGGATGCCATCAGTAATCCAGCTACCACCAACTCTTTTACTGCATTGGCATTTGCTCCGGGGGTATTAAATACCACAATACCTGATTCCGTACATTGATCAACTGGAATGTTATTGACGCCAGCACCAGCCCTTCCAACTGCTAAAGTCTCCTCACTAAACTCATGATCATGCAGGGAATGACTTCTAAGTATTATGGCTTGGGGATCTTTAGTTTCTGAACCTATCTGGTACCCGCTTTCTGTTAATCTTCTAATTCCTTCTTGATGTATCTTGTTGAAAACCTGAATACGGTAACTCATGAGGACTAATTTTTCTTTTCAAAATCACTCATGAAATTCACCAGCTTTTCTACACCCTCTAATGGGAAGGCATTGTAGATACTGGCTCTCATTCCACCTACTGTGCGGTGGCCTTTAAGTGTTTTGAGATTGATGGCCTCTGCTTCAGCAATGAACTTCTTATCCAACTCACCATCACCGGTGACAAATGGAATATTCATAATGGAACGGTCGGCGCCATTAACTGTGGCCCTGAATAAATCGGATTGGTCAAGGTACTGATACAACATCCCAGCTTTTTGCCGGTTTCGTTGCTCCATGGCTGATAAACCTCCATTTTCCAGCATCCATTCAAAGACCAACCCAGCCATATAGATAATAAAACAGGGTGGGGTATTGAACATGGAATTGTTGTTGGCATGGGTCTGATAATTGAGCATGGTAGGTGTAAAGTCCTTAGCATGTCCGGTTAGATCCTCTCTTACAATTATGATGGTCAAACCGGCCGGACCAATGTTCTTTTGTGCTCCGGCGTAAATCAATCCAAATTTTGACACATCATAGGGCTTGGAAAGAATATCAGATGACATGTCGCAAACCAGTGGCACACTCCCCACTTCTGGTAAATTGGGGTAGCAGGTGCCATAAATGGTATTATTAGAAGTAATGTGGACGTAGTCTGCATCCTTCGAAAACATTTCAGGAGACAATTCCGGGATGTAATTAAAAGTGGTATCTTCTGAGCTGGCTATCACCTTAACCTTCCCATAACGCTTGGCCTCAGCAATCGCCTTCTTAGACCAGGCTCCGGTATTGACATAATCCGCTTGGCCATTTTCGGAGAATAGATTTAATGGAACCGCAGCGAATTGAGAAGAGGCTCCTCCCTGCACAAACAAAATTTGGTACTCAGGTGGGATGTCCATCAGTTTTCTCAAATGCTGTTGAGCATTTTGATGAATCTCCGTATAGTCCTTGCCGCGGTGACTCATTTCCATAACGGACATACCAGATCTCCGGTAGTCTACCAGTTCATTTTGAGCTTTTTCCAATACCTCTAAAGGCAGGTTTGCCGGTCCAGCAGAGAAATTATAACATCTCCCCATATTCATTCAGTTAGGTTAGTCATTTTGAGCTGGTGAATATGGGGGTAATTCATGAATCTGGCAAGGTAGTATGGGCTATTTTTATCAGGGTATCCGCTTTCTCCAGGAATTGTAAAGTAGGCTAATGGTTAATGCCACCAACATATAGGGAATCATCATGGCCAGTACAGCGGGTTGTGCTAGGTGTTACGCAGCCACAAACATGGCAATACCAACGTTGCGGGTATAACAAAATGTGGCCAGAGTGGTACGGTTTTTCGAATCGGGCCCTCCTAAAATGTGCCCTGCCACTAAGATTAATAGAATGAAACTAGCAAAACCGAATAAAGTAAATCCTTCGCTCTGCTTAATCAGTTCGAATAAACCGATAATCAGCAGGAGCCCCAGCAATAAAAGAAACCTATTGGCAATTTTTGCCAGGGACCTTCCATAGGCATCCACCCAATTCGGTAGCAGGCGCCCCGTTACCAAACCCAACCCTAATGGCAGTAGCACCGCATAGCCCAATTCTTCCAATATCTGGTTGAAGGCAGTTAGGTTAAGGGGAAGGGTAAGAACTACCAGGATTGTCTGAATTTGCCAATTTATTCAAATTCGCTGCTGAAACTGGACATAGGGAGGTTGGCTTCATTAAATAAATCTGCGGCGGTGGTGTTTCCCCAGGCGTATCGTACCTGAAGTGGTTGTTTTACCTGCTTGGATTGTAGGATAACAGTTTCCTTTTTTATGGTGGCTTTGGCAGGGTAAAAAATACCATCAGATCCTGCAAGTTCAAACAGGGTTGATCTTTTGTTTTTAGCATATAGCCCGGTAGCATTCCGGAAAGAGACCGTCATTTTGTTTTTTTCGGTGGTAAATCCTGAAAACAGGGGAGGGTCTACTAGTTGATCTAATACCCAGTAATGATGCTTTAAAGCCAGATTGGCCAATCTTAGCCCCACACCTTGCTTATTTTGGGGATGAATATCAGTGGTATCGCCTACATCGCATATTACCGCCATGCCGGTATTGGACAATGTCAGAGTTCTCCTCTGTTCATCTCGAACCCTCACCCCATTTCTATTCTCTCCATAAGCAAATGGTGCAATCTGCACAAAGTAGAATGGAAAGTCATAGCCCCATTGTGATCTCCAACTATTGATCAAGGTCGAAAATGTTTGCTGATAAGTATCTGCGTTTCTAGTGTTAGACTCTCCCTGATACCAAAGGACCCCAGCGATGTTAAATTTGGTGATAGGGGCTATCATCGAATTGTACAGACGGCCAGGTTGGATTGGACCCCAGGGAACCTCATCCAATCTGGCAGCAGAAGCTGCAAGATTCCCATTTTCCTGGTAGAACGATCCAGGTGTCCACGCTTCTGCCGAGGTACCACCCCAGCTGGAATTGATCAATCCTACGGGAATACCGGTTTGTTCAAAAACTCTTCTGGCAAAGAAATAAGCCACAGCGCTGAAATTTTTCATGGTTTCAGGGTTACAGGCCAACCATCCGGAGCTGCTATTAAGGTCTATCTGAGGATCCAGGGCGGTTCGATGGTCTACCGTGAATAACCGGATATTTGGGTAATTGGCAGCGGCCACCTCTTGTTCAGCATCGTTGATGCCACTGGTAGCACTCCACTCCATGTTGGACTGGCCAGAACAAAGCCATACTTCGCCAATAAGTACATCGTTTAAGGTAATCTGGTTATTGCCATGAATATAAATGGTATATGGCCCTCCAGCCTCAGGAGTTTGCAAGTTTATTTCCCAAGTTGACTGGTTGCTAGGAATAGTAGACAGGGTGTCACCATTCCAACTGGCTACCAGTTTTATCTCTTCCCGCGGCTTAGCCCAACCCCATATTTTGACCGTGCTTTTCTGTTGTAATACCATATGATCGGTGAAAATCCCTGGAAGCGAGACATTGGCTGCCAAGGGACTGTGAAAGCAAAGTATCAGTAGGAATAGTGGTATTTTTTTCATGTAATGATTGATTAGCAGTAGGATAGTACAACATATGGAATATCGTGTAGAAATTCAATCAGTGAATGTGAGTAATGCTCGGGGTTCCCAGGTCGCTAAATCTCGTTGTTTCCCGAACTAAGATTGATCACCTCTCCCTGCCAGGTGAAGGTTCCTGTCACACCTACAGGTAAGGTTACTGACCCTTTGGTCTTATCATTTACGAAGTTCAAATCAAATTCAATGATGCCATGCTGAGTTGGAAATGAACCTTTCAGAAACTTTAAACTACCCGGGTTTGGCTTTATTGCTACTGTTTTGAAACCCGGAGTGGCTGGTTCTATTCCCAAAGCAGTCCTAAAATAGAAATAGACTGGATGAGCTGTCCAGGGATGTACTTCAGATCTTGGGTGCTGTTCAATTCGTTTTTCTGGGGTTGCAGTTAGCCCCATGGCGTAGATGTCTTTCCAAGGTTGAAGTGCCTGAGAAAAATCACCGGTACCGGTTGATGCCATAGCTTCGAACAAGTAAAAATAGTAAAACAGGTTGGCTCTTGAGTCAAATTCAGTATTCTCATCCAGTAAAATGCGCATCATGGTTTTAGACTCTGATTCTGAGTGTGCTCCACAAAGAATGGCCAGAATGCTGGCCCGTTGATCGTAAAAGGTTTTTTCAGGGTCATCGGCATAAATCCCTCGTTGTGAATCGAAGCATAATGAGCGTACATTATTGGACAATTCCTGGGCTCGTTGGCTGTAGTTCAGCGATTTTTCCTGCTTACCTAACCATTCCATAATCTCAGCCGCTTTGTTCAGGGTATAGGCATAGTTTAAGGTCAAAATAGCCGAATTACCATCCTTGTTTACCCTTGAGTTGCCTCCTTTTGGTAGGTACCAATCAATAAACATATGATAGCGTGACTTTCCCACCAGGCCATTTTGGTTGATCAAAGATTCATAGTAATCGAATACTTCCTGAATCTCACTGGTGTATGCGGAAATAATATCCTTATCACCCTCCCACATCATCAGGTCATGTAGCATATCGACCCAGATTAAGGAGTAGGTAGGATGTACAAATGTAGCCTTCAGAGGATAGCAGCTGGTAACATTACCGTCTGGCAGCCTGGAATTGTTGAATTGTTCCATGGCACTTTTGAAGTAGGTAAGGTCACCGGTTAGTGCCGTCCAAGCCATTAAATGGGGACGTAAATCACCCACGTATTGCATTTGCTCATAATACAGATCGCTTAACAGGTTATCCTGAGCACTAAGCCTAAGCCCATGCCAACATATATCCCAAATCTGATCTAAACCTGTTTCATCGGTCTCAAACTTGGCTATGAGAGGAAACTCAGTGGCAGCGAATAGGTTGTGAAAGTTCTCAATTTCCAGTGGTTGGTCTTCAGTTTGAATATCCAGTTGGATAAATCGAAAGGTTCTAAACCAAATGGGTTGAAAAGTTCTATTGTTACCTCCGTCCATCACGTATACGTCACTAATACCTTTGATCTGCTTATTCAGAATTTCATTGCGATTGCCTTTGTGGTTGGAAGTGTCGTATAAAGCCTCTGAATACTTTACCCGTACTATGGCATTCTTCCCATTGCTCAAGGTAAGTTTTGGATAACCCATACTTACGTATCCCTGGTCGATTAAAATGGTTCGTTTACTATTGGCGGGTATACTAAGCGGCTGTGAGCCGAAGTGAAACGAATGGTTAATGCCCTCCACGTCGGTACGAACAATCTTGGTAAACGGTTCTTTTCGGCTGACTTGAATGGCGGTGGTCCTCGGTTGTAAAATCCAACCATGACCTGCTCCTGCATTGGTTTTTGGTTGTGAAAAGATGGTCTCAGGTGTTTTCCATTGGGAGTCATCAAAATAGAGTTGCTTCCAACCCCATGGATAGGCCGAAGCTACAATCGAATCAGTGGGATTTGAGGCATAAAAGCCACCCACTATTTCTCCACCACCAATCCAATGAACGGTTTTCTCATGCAGGCTTTGGTTTTGATAAACCTTCCAACCGTTACCGTTGGTATTTACCACTTGCTCAAATGGCGAGTGGCCTTGAATCAATAGTCCTGTTTTAAATGAAATTATTCCGTAACTGCGTTCTACACCCCAATTCATTACCTCAGCAGCGATAATGTTCTCACCTTCTTTCAGTAAAGGGGCTAGGTCCAATGTTTCATACCTCCAGTGCCTTAAGTCACCATACTGAGGCCCGTAGCCAGCCTCTATGCCATTGACGTACAGCCGATACCGGTTATCACCAGAAATATGAATAATAAACTGTTTGGGCACTTGAGAAATGTTGATTTTCTTCCTGAAGTGAATAAGCTGATGCGCGGTTTTATCAATATCAGGATGAGTTATCCACCGACTGTTCCATTCTTTTGGATACTGATCCAGATTGTGATTTGGATATTGGCCTTCGACCATAACGGGCAGCAGCCAGCCCAGCAACAATAGTAAACGGTATTTCATACTTAATGGTAAATATAGGGATATCTGAGGCCTACTCTATCATGAGCTGACATGGTGATACCAAAGATTTTCCTATTTTGTGAAAGTAATTTAAACAGCACTATGATGAACACTAAGAATTTAAACCGAAGATCTGCACTTAGAGGTTTAGGCTTGGCTGGATTGGCCAGCGGAGCCGGGTTAATGGGTTTTCCCGATAAGTCCATGGCCGCAAATTATCAAAAAGCTACTAGAGCTTTGCCCCCTTTGAAAATCACCAATGTAAAGGCCATTGCTACACAACCTCACAGTATTGAGTTGATCGTAGTTAAGGTGGAAACCAGTGAACCAGGATTGTATGGACTGGGATGTGCCACCTTCAGGCAGCGGGCGCATGCGGTAGTTACCGCTATTGATAAATCCCTCAAAGACCTTTGTGTGGGCAGAGATGTCGACAATATTGAGGACATGTGGCAGTCGGTCTATCAAAGTTCTTATTGGCGCAATGGTCCGGTGTTGAATAATGCCCTCAGTGGACTGGACCAGGCCCTCTGGGATATCAAAGGCAAAAGGGCCAATATGCCAGTGTACCAACTGCTGGGTGGTAAATGCCGGTTCGGTGTAGACTGCTATGCCCACGCTTCCGGCACCAGTCCGGACCAGGTTGCAGAAAGTGTTCAGGGCTTTATGGATAAAGGTTTTAGGCATGTACGCATACAAATGGGCGGATATGGTGCCACCCAATTACTAGGAGGGTACGGGGATAATCTAACCGCAGTAGAACCCGACTTCAAAAAAGCAGGATTTGGTAATGCGGATGATAATTACATGGACCCAGTGGTTTATGCCAACAGTGTGGTGGATATCTTCGATAAAGTGCGCAACGTTTGTGGAGAAAAAGTTGAGCTGCTTCACGATATTCACGAGCGGATCCAACCCATGGAAGCAATCAACCTCATCAAAAAATTGGAACAATACCGTCCATTCTTCATCGAAGATCCCTTTTCTCCGGAGAATAACCGTTATTTCAAACTGTTACGGCAGCACACCACTGTTCCTATTGCCATGGGTGAATTGTTCAACAGTCCTCATGAATGGATCGACCCCATGAAGGATCAGATGTTTGATTTTATCAGGATCCATATTTCCCAGATCGGGGGCATTACTCCCGCCATGAAGGTAGCCCGACTTGGGGAAGCTTTTAACATTCGAACCGCCTGGCATGGGCCTGGAGACGTATCGCCAGTAGGCCATTCAGCCAACGCCCATATTGATTTTGCGGTATGGAACTTTGGTATTCAGGAGTCGGTAAACTTTAGTGATAGGATCAGGGAAATTTTCCCCGGTGCCCCGTATGTGGAAAACGGTTACATGTTTGTAAACGAAGTGCCTGGATTGGGAGTGGATATTGACGAGAAACTGGCCGCTAAATTTCCCATACAGGAAGTTCAGCTTAATAACTGGACCCAATTGAGAAAGATGGACGGCACCGTGATCCGACCCTAAATGAAAACACTTGACACGCTCGATTGGATATTCATCATAGTTTATTTTCTGATCTTATTTGGAGTGGCCATTTGGGTCATACTGAAGAAGAATGAAAATACCGAGGATTATTTCTTAGCAGGTCG
>JANQPK010000112.1 GCA_028289505.1 Cyclobacteriaceae bacterium | reverse complement strand
AACCCCACTGGATTGGGAAAATAATCTACGCAACATAAAAGAGGCGATTACGCTGGCTAAGACCGAATCTGTAGCCATCTTATGTCTTCCAGAATTGTGCATTACTGGATATGGCTGTGAAGATCTATTCCTAAGTCAATGGTTACCAGCAAAAGCGCTAAGCTACGTATCTGAGATTGTCGACTGGTGTGAAAACATAACTGTTTGTATTGGACTCCCTATATGGTTCAAAAACGAATTATATAACTGTACCTGTCTGATCCATGATAAAGAGATTATGGGATTTGTTCCCAAACAGCGATTGGCAAACGACGGGGTGCATTATGAGCCCAGATGGTTCAAAGGGTGGACACCAGGACAACTTGATAAATTGGAGTACCAGGGTAAGCATTATCCATTTGGTGACCGGCTTTATCAGCTGCACCAGGTGCAAATCGGTTTTGAAATATGTGAAGATGCCTGGTCTGGTAACCTAAGACCGGCATATAGACATCAGGAGCTTGGTGTTCAGTTGGTGCTCAATCCCTCAGCCAGCCACTTTGCTTTTCACAAGTCAGCCTTTAGAGAGAATCTGGTAGTTGAGAGCTCCAAGCAATTCGAATGCGTTTATGTCTACAGCAACCTATTGGGAAACGAATCTGGACGTATGATCTTCGACGGGGAGGTCTTTATTGCTCAAAAAGGCCGTCTACTGAAGCACAATAGACGATTATCTTTTAAGCAAGTGAATTTAAGCAGCACTATGGTAGATTTCAACGACCCTTCCAGCAGTGTGGTGCATGAAGAAACGCACTTTGATGAACTCAACCAGGAGTTTACCGCTGCCATAACCCTTTCACTTTTTGATTATTTGCGGAAGAGCCAAAGTAATGGGTTCGTTTTATCATTGAGTGGAGGTGCAGATTCTACTACCTGTGCAGTACTGGTCTCAGAAATGGTTAAAAGAGGTGTCACAGAGCTTGGTGTCGATGGCTTCCTACGGAAAGCCGGCCTCCAAGATAAGATAGTAGTGAATGAGACCATGGAAGCAAAAGAGGCGCACAAGCTCATCTTAAGGCAAATGCTTACTTGCGTTTACCAGGCTACTAATAATAGTTCAGAGGTAACATTTAAGTCCGCTAAATGTCTTAGCCAGGAACTTGGTGCCACTTTTTTCCATTGGAATATTGACCAGGAAGTAACTGCTTATCAGAACAAAATTGAGGAAGCGTTACAGCGTTCCCTTAGCTGGGTTCAGGATGATACCGCAATGCAAAATGTACAGGCTAGAACCAGGGCCCCAGGAGTATGGATGCTGGCAAATATCAAAAATGCCTTGTTGATCAGTACTTCCAATCGCAGCGAAGGGGATGTTGGTTATACCACCATGGACGGAGATACTTGTGGAAGTATTGCTCCTATTGCTGCTATCGATAAACATTTTATTCTTCAGTGGCTAAAGTGGGCCGAAACTGAATTGGTTTACAAAGAGTTGGCCAATGTAAATCAACTTGAGCCCAGTGCAGAGCTTCGTCCGCTTGATCTAAACCAAACCGACGAGGCGGACCTGATGCCTTACAGAATAATTGTAGCCATAGAGCGGCAGGCCATCAAGGAACATCTAGGACCTTTGGAGGTATTTGATAGCTTGAAAAATAAGGGATTAGCGCCAGATCAGGCATTAGCAGGATATATCATTAAGTTCTTTAGGCTCTGGTCAAGAAACCAATGGAAAAGAGAACGCATTGCGCCTTCATTCCACCTTGATGAGTTTAACATTGATCCCAAGACCTGGTGTCGTTTTCCTATTCTTTCAGGGGGATTTGAGCAGGACTTGGAAGAACTAAAAAACATCGTGAAACAATAATACGAAAATGAAACTCACCTCCATGTTGAACTACATTGTCTGGGATCCCAACAAAGAAATATTCAGATTACCTTTCAACGATCATCCGGTTGTATGGTATGGTTTGTTATTTGCCATGGGTTTCATTATCGGCCAGCAAATCATGTTTTATATTTTCAAGGCCGAAAATAAACCCAGACAAGATGTTGAGACCTTGACACTGTACATGGTCATTGCAACAGTGGTAGGTGCAAGACTTGGGCATTGTTTATTCTACGACCCGGTTTATTACCTTCAAAATCCGTTGGACATATTAAAAGTTTGGGAAGGAGGATTGGCTAGTCACGGTGCTGCTGCTGGTATTCTAACCGGAATTTATCTGTATTCTAAAAAGAAGGCAGGGCAATCCTACCTTTGGGTAGTCGATCGGGTGGTAATCATTGTAGCGTTAGCCGGATCATTTATTAGAATGGGTAATTTCATTAATTCAGAGATAGTTGGGCTACCCACAGAAGGTCAAAATGGAGTAGTTTTCGCTCGGGCATTAGAAGAAGCAGTCGAGTCAGACCAGTATATAATAAGTGCTGAGGCTGCAAAGCCTGATAAAGTAGTCGATACCACAGACATGAAAACCCCGGTAGCATTGACTATTGAATTTGATCAAAATATTGGCAAAGAAGAAGCGGAAGGTTACCTGCAAAGAAGACTACCAGGCATACTCTCCAGTTTAAGCTTAAGGACAGTACCACACATCAAATACGACCAATCTGAGGTTCCATCATACCAGATGGTACCCACAGCAGGAAGGGGCTTGAGTACAAAAGTAATGGTAGAGGGAATTGCCAGACATCCAGCCCAACTTTACGAGTCCATCTCCAGTTTTCTGTTGTTTATTTTACTGCTTTTTCTCTGGAGCAGAAAGAAAGCAGCGACCCCAGAGGGGCTTATATTCAGTATATTCCTCATTGTTCTTTTTGGGCTCAGATTCTTTTATGAATTTCTAAAGGAAAATCAGGAGGCATTTGAAGATGACATACCGCTCAACATGGGGCAATGGCTCAGCATACCCTTAATTATTGCTGGGATTGTACTTATTTTCAGGGTGGTCCAAAAACAGAAATCCTAAGGTACCGGATCATATCCTCTACCACCCCAAGGATGACAGCGAGCAATACGTTTTAACGCTAACCATGATCCTTTTAGGGGCCCATGTTTTAATATGGCCTCTTTCGAATATTGAGAGCAAGTGGGTGTAAACCTGCATGAAGCAGGTAGAAATGGCGAAATGATACCTTGATAAATGATAATCGGTATCACAAAAATATAACTTAGCCATTTCCTCATGATCACAAACATACATAAATTGCAATTCGAACAGCTCTAAACTCACTCGGAATTATACAATTCCTCTTGGAATAGTACTATATAAAATGGGTATTTCCGGTTTTATGTGAGTTTTGGAAACCTTTTCAACTTGTAGCAACTTAAATTAACACTAGCTTTAAACAAACCGGTCTGATCCCGAGCAATTGTACTATTTTAGATTACTTTTTACGCTTTTTTATGGGGTGAGCGTCGGGCTATTGAATGCCCAGCATGCTACCAAAGAAAGGGTATTTGCAAAATCGGATCAAACCGAGATCGATTCCAGTCAGTCCCAACAAATTCAAATAGGTAATGTTTTTATCACTGGAAATCGAAAAACTAAAGAAAGAATCATTTTACGGGAGCTCACTCTAAAGCCCGGAACCTCCTTTTCAAAAAACGATCTTCCTATAATAATTCAGAAAGACAAAGAGAAGCTGATCAATACTCAGTTGTTCCTTGAAGTCAATATGCAAACAGTAGATCGCTCAGATACCGTGGTGGATCTGGTGATCCAGGTAAAAGAGAGATGGTATTTCTTCCCTTCACCGATTTTTAGACTTGCCGATCGCAGTTTTAATGAATGGTGGGCTAATCAGGGCAGAGACCTATCAAGGGTGAACTATGGGCTCCGACTGACACAATACAACTTTCGAGGTAGACGGGAAACGGTGAGGTTTCTTGCTCAATTTGGATTCACCAAGAGATTCGCGCTCAATTACATCATTCCTTTTTTTGACCGAAAACAAAGAAACGGTTTGGCGTTTGATTTTTCGTACCGAGATGAAAAGAATTTGGCCTACCGTTCTATTGAAAACAAACAAGCATTTTTGGAGTCCGAAGAAATCCTCAGGAAATCATATGCCACCAACCTAACCTGGACTCACAGATATTCTTTCTACAACCGTCACTTTTTTACTTTAGGGTTTAACCATAATAGCATTAATGATACTATAGCTTTACTCAACCCCAACTATTTCCTTGAAGGCAAAACCTCTCAACGCTACTTCACCTTAAGTTACCTTTTCACTAGGGACCTGCGAGATTATATTGCTTACCCTTTAAATGGTCACTTTATTTCGGTAAGAGCAGAGAAAAACGGATTGGGTATCTTTGATGATCTGAACCGTTTTAGCATGCGAGCCAGTTATTCCCAATTCTTCCCACTGGAGAAAAACTTTTTCTTAAGCAGTCGCATCACCGGTGTTGCTAGTTTCCCTAAACGCCAGGCGTACAATAATACTGCTGCCATTGGCTATCAGCCGGATGATATACGAGGATACGATCTTTATGTGGTTGAGGGTCAAAACTACCTCATTCATAAAATCACCTTTAAAAAACTACTGTTCTCTAAGCAACAGAGAATTAAAAGTATTCCTGTGCCTCAATTTCAAACCATCCCGATAGCAGTGTATCTAAAAACCTTCTTCGACTCTGGCTATGTGGATAACGAGTTTACGGATCCTGAAAACACTGCACTTTCCAATAGGTATTTATTTGGAGGAGGTCTTGGATTGGATATTGTGACCTACTATGATTTAGTATTAAGGCTGGAGTATTCCATTAATGACCGTGGAGACACTGGTTTCTTTTTAAATGTTCGTGCCGACATTTAATTGCTCGAAATTAGATATGTCCTGTTTTGGGTTTTCAACTGGTCAAATTGATTGATGAACGCGAATCTTAGTTCTTACAAGACAGTTTGGCTTAATCAGTGCAAACTACTAGGTCAAAATGGACCAAAACAGTTAACAGTGTAATTTTTCAAGATTTTCAATAAAATTTCCTTGAATCTAAGGGTTACTTCCGTCCAATAAAATGTATATTAAAATAAGGAACTATATCAGGAATAATTACGTCCTGGGAATACTGTAGCAATATAGGAAATGTGCAATTCTCATATTGTTTGTGGTCAAAAACTATAGTTGCTTCTAACGATTACTGATTTTTTGCATGAGATTCACAATAATATCCGGGTATACTTGTGATTCTTTTAATAAAACTTAATGAAGAGGTTGTCTGGTTTAGGTTCCGGAATGTCATATTCCGCTAAAAAGACGGTTTGGAAATGGACACCAGCCAAGATCGCGGCATTTTCCATGTTTGGGGTAATGATGGCTGCACTGTTGTATTTTGAGTCAACCTCTACTAGGTCCACATACGAGCCTGTATTAGTCCAGGAACAACGCCGGGCTGAACCATCTATTACTGATTTCGAAAAGGAGTATGAGGAATTCCTTAAAAAAGGTACCAAAATTGTATCACAAGAAACGCTGGACAGTCTAAATGCCATAGAGAATAACTCCAGGAGTCAAACCAGCGTAGAACCGCCTTCCCGTAGCAATACCGAAAACTCTATTACTCCGGTTGCTACTGAAAAGAGCACAACTCGTCCCCAAAATCGGTCAGAAAACAGGTCTCAAGCGAGTAATGCTAAGGGTGCTTCAAATACGGCAGTCGATCCTGAACCACTCTCGGAAAATGTAGAAAACCATTTGCAGACTGTGGAAGAGATACCTACTCCGAAAAACCATAAGAAAGAGGATCTGATTGGTGTACTGGAAGAGGTTAGTCCAGAAGATTACAATGCCATTGTAAACAAAAGCCGTAGTAAGGAAAGAAAGTCAGCTCAGGTGATCACCGAAGAGTTTTTTGTTGAAGAAACTATTAGTGGAAGAATATATGCTCTGTCCGATGGCACTCCCCTGGCAGGTGTAAGTGTTTCTGTTCAGGGTACTGATATCAGCACCAGTTCTGACTCTGGTGGTCGTTACACCATAACGGTTCCAGGTGATCCGGAACACCGGACTATCCGATATTCCTACCAGGGGAATTCTACCGAAAGAGATGTTGATCCAGGTACTAGCGTGCTGAATATCCGATTCTAGCCTCTACAAATAATAATCAGTCTCGTTTTTTAATACCGCTGCACCCCATATTGGGGTTATGCTTAAACATATCTTTTGGTGTGCAATTATCGCTTCAGGAGTCAGACTTTATGGTCAAAGTCCTGAAATAGATCAACCCATATTTGGTGATGGCCCCTTCTTTGCCACTGATCAATCAAGTTGGTCAGCATTCCGAAATATGGCAGGACTGGCGGTCTCTGAAGAAATCAGTATAATAGCTGGATATCAGTTGCCCTTTAGCCAATCTGACATTCAGGCTTTGGCCATAGGTCTTAACATTCCATATAAGCCGTCTATTGGGATTACTTATTATCGAAGCGGTACCCTCGATTTTCTACACCAACAGGTTGGACTGAATACCGCAATTTCATCCAGAGGGTACGATTTTGGCTTACGCATCAAGTACTGGAGCTTATCAATCTCAGGGTTTAAACCAATGAATGCCGTGAGTCTTGACGGTGGTATCCAGCTAAAACTAGATAAACACCTACAAGCTGGGATATATCTTAGTAACCTGACCCAAAGCAAACTGAGTCAAGAAATGCTGCCGGTAGCTTGGTTTGCAGGTCTTAAATACAAGGCCTCAGAAAAGCTAGCAACTATGATTGAGTTTGGCCAGGAACTGGGGAGCAAGTGGCAGTTTAGGATGGGAATTGAATATATCGTGAAAGCGAAGTTCCATACCAGAACTGGATTTATATCTGATGCCAGAAGAGGGTACTTCGGGTTTGGATTTAAATTCGATCGCATCGAGGCAGATTATGCATTAGACCTTCATCCTTATCTGGGCATCACCCAGCAAGCTGGATTAACCGTTTCCTGGCCTTGAGACTAAGGATTTGCATCAAGATATTGATGGTATTTAGTGTTTATCTCAAAGCACAAAGTGTTGACTTTATAGAGGAATTTGTGGAGCAAATGTCTGCTGAAACCAAAGAGTCTTTGTCAGGTATAGAAATGCCTGATCAATATTTGATGGAAACATTAGTGATCAAGAACCTTAACAAGGCTTCAAAAGCGGATCTAGAGAGAATTCCATGGCTTACCCCCCAACAGATTCATAATCTACTAGATTACATTCATCACCTTGGACCTTTGGTTAGCGTTTATGAGTTACAGGCAGTTCCAGGATGGGACCTCGCAACCATACGGGTGACTGAATCATTGGTTAAAGTTCCTGAGTCCAGTGATTACTATGACCCTAGAAATGCGATTGAGAGCATAAGACAAGATGGGGGAGTATCGTTTCTGTTTAGAATCAAAAGAAGGTTTCCCCTCGCAAAAGGCTTTCAACCTATGCAAAGGTCATCATTTATCGGCTCCCCTATCTACTGGTTGAGTCGGTTTCGATATCGACAGAAAGGAAAAATTGACATTGGCGTTACCGCTGAGAAAGATCCCGGTGAAATTTTTAAATGGGAACCTGTAAAAGGAGTCTATGGAGCAGACCATCTTTCTGCATTTATCGGGTTAGAGAATAAAGGGCCTGTAAAGAAATTGCTGTTTGGTGACTTCAGAGTTCAATGGGACCAAGGATTGGTTTTAGGCTCTGGAATTTCTTTCCGAAAGCAGGTGATTACAGGACCTAGAAAAGTTCATCTCGGTATTATTCCGCATTCAGGAACCCGTGAATACAACTACTTTCGTGGCCTGGGATTGGAGCTTAATGTAGGGAGCCTTACTATAAGCCCAATAATTTCCTATCGCAAGTTAGACGCACAAATCCTGGAAGCAGATTCCAATGTGGCACTACCTGAAAGAGTACCATCTATTATAAAAACTGGTCTTCACAGAACAGTCTTAGAAACTCAGAGAAGAATGCAATTACCAGAATGGCTGTTGGGTGTACACATCCGAAAAATATGGTATCGAAACTTAACCGGCTCCATTTCAACCGTAGTCAGCAACCTGGGAATTCCTTTGATTCCTACTCCTGCTAGGCACAATTCCTCAACATTTACTGGCAAAAGAAATATCAATTACAGTGCTGGTATGGAGTACCAGTATCACAATTTTAATTTCTTCAGTCAAGTAGCTTTCGCATACAATAAAGCATGGGCAGCAATTGCCGGGTTAACCGCAGGACTATCCCACAAGATCTCCCTGACCTTATTAGCAAGGAGTTATCAAGCACACTATCACGGAATATCGAGCAATGCATATGGTATGGTATCAGGTAATAATAATGAACAAGGAATTTACTGGGGTCTACAATACACCCCATCGGTCAAATGGTCCATCGGCGCTTCCATGGACCTATACAGACTACCCTTCCCAACATTTTCCTCAGATGTAACCAACCATGGGTATGAACGATTAATAAGAGTACAGTTCATACCCAATAAAACTGGATACATCGATTTTTATTGGCGAAATAGAAATAAACTGGTTAATGAAGATCCGGATAACAGTAAACTCACTCATAATACTACTGAGGCCAATAAACACTTTTTTGGCCTTCGTGGCAGCTGGAAGAATGCCAGTAATATCTCTGTTCAATCCAGAATTCAATATAGCGCATTTCAAAAATCCAGTACCCAGTCTAGCGGCGCTATTGCCAGTAACCAGGTAAGTTATGCCGGAAAATCTCTAAAGATCACCCTTAGTTTGGCTCATTTCAGCACAGATGACTATGAAAACAGACAGTATATTTTTGAAAAGGACCTTCCTCGCAGTTTGACTATACCATTTTTCTATGGAGTGGGAACCCGATGGTTTTGCCAAATACAATTGAAACTAGTTCCAAATCTAGATTTCTGGCTTAAAATAGCCCAAACCAATCAACGCTACAGGAAACAACAAGGAAGTGGACCAGATACTACTTTAGGCCCTAAAAGAACAGATTTGAGCTTACAAATTCGATATAAATTGTAATATTTACATAATACATGATACTATTTCGATACAAATGAGCTGAATGATGTTCCACAGGGTCAAAACCTTACACATGCCAGAGTCCTAAAGAATTGCGATGGGTAGTTGTAGAATATTTTATGATATTCGTTAAGGTTTAACAAATTACTAAGGCTATGTTAGGAGTATTTTTAGGTTTGTTTATTGGATGTTCTTTGGTGACAATAGGGATAGTGTATGTGATCTCAAGATATGTAGATCAACTATTTGATCGCCTTTAGTATGGTTAGACAGGTGTATGAATATAAAGTCGCATCGTTAGGTGCGGCTTTTTTTTAGCTTCTTGGATGGAACTCAGTGATTACCTGCCGCAAATAGTCTCGATCCAGGTGGGTATAAATTTCAGTAGTTGTAATGGACTCGTGACCAAGCATTTGCTGAACCGCTCTCAGATCAGCTCCTCCTTCCAACAAATGCGTTGCGAAGCTATGCCGAAAAGTGTGAGGACTAATGGATTTCTGTAGTCCGGCGCTAGAAACCAGGTCCTTAACTATGTTAAATACAGACACCCTGGAAAGCCCAGTTCCCCTCCTATTCAAAAATATTACAGTCTCGCTTCCCGGTTTCACTGGTACGCGTACACGGACTTGCGAAATGTAAATGTCTAAGTACTTCAATGCAGATGCACCTATAGGCACCAGTCGTTCCTTATTACCTTTCCCGCGTACCCGCAGGAACCCAACATCAGCATGTAAATCGGACAACCTGAGAGATAGTAGTTCACTTACTCGAAGTCCTGAGCTATACAAGGTCTCTATAATGGCACGATTTCTTGCCCCCTCTGGAGTAGAGTGATCTATTGATTTCAGTATTGAATCTATTTCTATCACACTCAGGGTATCAGGCAA
>JANQPK010000053.1 GCA_028289505.1 Cyclobacteriaceae bacterium | reverse complement strand
TCCAACCGTTGATCAGACCTTTGTTTTTCTTTACATAAAGCTCCATACCGTATGCACGCCCGTCACCGCTCAACAGGTCACCTTCTATAAATTCATTGATCAATAGATCCGCACCGTCTATGTAGTCAATCTGGTTTTGGGCCTTGCGGTAATATAATTCCAGGGAAGTTTCGAAGTCATTATTCGAGCCGAAGTTCTTGAAGTAACCCACGCTCCATTGGTCTGCCAGCTGTGGTTCAATATTGTTGGTAGAAGGGGTCCAGATATCCAAAGGGTTAGAGGCTGTGGTATTGGAGACCAGGTGAATGTACTGAGCAGTGCGATTATAGCTGGCTTTGATGCTCGCTGCCGGAGATATTTGATAACGCAATGAGATTCTGGGCTCAAAGTTTCCATACTGGTCAATCACTTCACCATCATCTGCCTCAAAAGTATTGACCACACTTCTGCGAACACCGGGCTCGGGGTTATCAAACTCGTAATAATTACCTGGACCCATCAACATAAAGTGAGAATACCTGATTCCATATTGAGCCAGCCATTTATTACCCAGTTTCTGTTCATTGCTGACATAGACTGCCCATTCAGCGCCATTTCGTTTTTGGACACTGACGTCCGAAATCTCTCCATTACTGACACCAACCGCGTTGGCTGGTTCAAAATCATAGTTGATAAACTCTCCTCCGAATGAGAGTTCGTTTTCGGGATTGATAAAATAGCTAAACTCAGGCTTGAAGTTGATGGTCCTGATTCTGGAATTCCAATCGAATTTGTCCAAATCATCCTCTCCAAAAGCCAGCTCATAGTCATAGTCGCTGAACAAAAGAGTGAAGTTTGAAAATAATCGCTGATTGAAAATGTGGTTCCACCTTAGAGTGGCAGTACTATTTCCCCAGTTAAATCCCTGAGCTTCATCAAACTTAAAATTATCTCTGCCGATGTAACCAGAGAGGTAAATCCGGTTGCGTTTGTTGATGTTATAGTTGGTTTTCAGGGTCAAATCATAAAAATTCAACGCTCCACCGTCGTCCAGCACATCCGTAAATAACTTAGCCACTGCATCTGCATAGGAGCGTCTTGCAGCTATTATAAACGAGGCCTTATCTTTTGCAAGGGGGCCTTCTATGGCCAGCCGGCTAAATATTGAACCAATACCTCCATTCACTGCAAACTCCTTGTTGTTGCCTTCCTTCATTCTGATGTCCAAAATAGATGAAAGCCTTCCACCATATTTCGCCGGGATTCCACTTTTTATTAATTGTACGTCCTTAACTGCATCGGGATTAAAGACCGAGAAAAAGCCCAGCAAATGAGAAGAATTATATACCGGTGCCTCATCCAGCAGGATTAAGTTCTGACCAACACCACCACCCCTAACATTAAAGCCGCTGGCACCCTCGCCCACTGTGCTTACTCCTGGAAGGAATTGGATACTTTTCAGCACATCGACCTCACCAAAGAACGGTGGCAAACTAGATATGGTACTCAATGTAAGGCTATTGGTACCCATTTGCACCCCGGTAACATTGGCGTCTTCCTCAGTGTCGGTGATTACAATCTCCTCCAGTAGCTGGCTCTCACCAGATAACTCAACATCCACCCTTTGGCTGGCAGACATATCCAAATCTCTAGTAATCGATTGGTAGCCGATATAGCGATATTCTACCTGATAGTTGCCAGGGGTCAATGTGATGCTGTAGAAGCCATAAACGTTGGTCACTGCTCCGGATTCCAGTGCAGGGATATAAACAGTAGCACCAATTAAAGTTTCACCATTGGCGGCGTCAAACAGATATCCGGAAAGCGTTACTTTATCTTGGGCGATTGTTTGGAGAAGGCATATAAACTGGCATAGAAATATGCAAAAAATCCGATTAGTGAAGCTCATGTATAAAGGTTAACATCGACTATAACGAGTGAACCCTTTAAATTGTTCTGGATTGAGGGTACTATTGAAGTTGGTCAAGCAATCTTTGTGCCTGTGTTCTGCGATAGTGGTTTTTAGAGGCAATGATTGAATTGAGCATATCTCTTGCTTTTTCACTGTCCTCAAACTTTAAGTAACTCAATGCCTGATACCATTGAGCCTGTTGTTTAAAATTTGAATCCTGCTGAGCCCTTTGAAAATTAGACTCTGCCAATGCCTGCTGATTGATCTCCAGCTGGGCAATTCCCAGATATAGTGCTACCCGATGATCATCCGGACGTTTTTGCATATAGGACTCCAGCAGTTCAGAACAAACTTGGTATGCTCCACGGCTGTAGGCTTCCATACCATCTGCCAGCAGTATTGCCAGACTATCATTAGAGTGGCCCCTGGAAGTGATCATTTCCTGGTATGGCTGGTAATACGACAGAAACAATTCTTCTGAAGTGGGCTTTTGGGAAGTGAAAAAGTATATTGCCGGAACAATTACCAGAGTAACAACCGCGGCCACCGCCAAGTACCGTTGCCAACTGGAAGGTTGGCTTTGGGCTTTAAGTTCCTGCTCCCATTGCTTTAAATCTTTGGTGAAATCATCCATGCCCACTGCATTTAGCCCCTGCTCAATGGCTTTCAGGTCTTTCACCATGGCAGCTAATTCGGGATCTTCTATCAGCTTTTTCTCAAAGCTTAGCATTTCGGATGTCGAGAGCTTTTGATTGAGATAATCCTCTATCTGTTGATCAAGATTATTTGTCATGCCACTGCGTTTTCTCAGTTTAAACTGTCTTGCTTTAAAAGTTTCCTCATCTGCTTCAAACAAATGAATTTTCTTTTGGATGCGATATTCTCACTCTTATAGTTCATTTCAATGGCGATTGCGTCCAAGGCGTAGCCTTTCAAATAAAACAATTCCAATACGGTTTTACAGGGCTCCCCTATCTTCAACAAAAGCGTTTTCACGGTATCCTTCATTTCCGACTGCTCATAGCGATCAATGATGCTGTTATCAATATTGCTGGTATCTACCGCTACTTCCATAATTTCTTGTCTTCTGGTGGTAATCTTGAAATGGTCCCTAATCAGATTTCTGCCAATCGCGAATATATAAGTCTTCAAGCTGCTGGTCAGATTGGTCAATTTACCTTCTTTTACATTATAATATAAGGTGGTAAAAGCCTGTTGATAAACCTCCGCTGCCATGTCTTCATCACAGTTGTAGGTTTTTCTGATCCAAACCCAAAACGCTTCCCGATGTTCCTCATATAGCTGCCGTAAATATTTCCGGTCCCCTTCACGAATTTTACTTAGGAGCTCAGTTGAGCGCTTTTGACTTGTTTCCGGGTTCATTTTTATTCACAAAATTTAAAGTGGGAATTTAGTATATTTTTGAGCTAAACACCTTAAATTCTATTCTGAACCAATATTAGTACTCCATTACGCCTTTGCCATCATTTTATCTTACTAGTTTATGGAGCCGCTTGGGCTCATATTACCGCCGATCCCGTTTTTTTCTAGTAGTTTTTTTATGCGCCGGATGGTGGTTATATCCTTTGCCTACAATTACTGCGCAATCAGCCGATACACTAAGGGCATTTAAGGACCTCAATAAGGGGCTTGACTACCATCGGGTTGATAAAAATTTCGACAGCGCCTACGTGTACCTACTGAGTGCTGCCCAGCAATACCTGGCTGCAGACCAACTTGAACGCTATGCCTATGCAGAACTCAGGTGCGGCTTCAGTGCTCATCGAGGAAGAAAGTACCAACTGGCAGAAAATCATTATAAGAAATCACTAGAGACTTACGAATCCATTTATCCCACCGATAACTTGCAAATTGCAGGACCTTGTTTAGGACTAGGCTCCCTGTATGCCGCTACTGGAAATTACTATCAGGCGCTGATCAATACCAATAGATCCTTAGACATTAAACTGGAGTTTTTGGGATCAGATCATATTGAAACAGGGGTAAATTATTACAACTCGGGAACCGCACATATGAATTATGGAGAGTATGAAGATGCCATGGACGCATACCAAAAGGCGTTGCCCATTTACCTTGAGCATCATGGGGAAGATCACCGTAGGGTTTCCAGTTTATATGTTAACATGGGTATTTTATATGATAAGCGCGGTGAATCTGAAAAGGCCCTGGATTACTACATTAGGTCAATGGAGATTGACCTAAAACTTTACGGAGATGATTTTGCGCTGTTGGCTTACAATTATTACAATATGGCCATTTCTTACGTCAATCTTCAAAAGAATGAACTGGCGGAGACCTACTATCACAAAACTATTGACCATAGTCGGACCCATGATCTTTACCAACTACTTGCCACCTCACATTATGGTCTTGGCAATATTGAGGCGGAGCAGGGCAATTACCACCAGGCCATTTCCTATTATCAGCAATCAATCGATCTTTTTTACAAACATTTTGGTAGTGATTTTCCGGGTCTCAATCACTCCTATCGCGCAATGGCCAAAACCCTGGCTAAGCAAGATGCCTATGAGCGATCTATCGAATACCTGAATCAGACCTTGGACCTATTGAACCGGAACTTTGGCCCCAACCATCCTTTTACCGGATCCACCTATCAGCAAATGGCCTCAGTTTATCAGCAACAAGAGATGTACGATAAAGCTATGCTTGCCATCGAGCAGGGCTATGCGGCTTTGCTGAAAACAGCTATTGAAACTGGGCAAGAAAACTCACCTGATGATTATTTGGATCAGCAGGTATTACTGGATCTGGTGCGTCAGGAAGCTAAGATATTGGATGCAAGACATCAAACCACCGGTGATCTTAAGGACCTAGAACTGGCATTTAATACGCTGCAAAGGGCCATTGATTTCATTGACGAGATTAGAAAGGGATTCATCTTGGACGATTCCAAGCTTTTACTCCAACAAGAAGCTATCATTACTTTTGAACAAGCTATAGGTACCTGTTTCAAGCTCTTTAAGCAAACTGGAAATGAAGATTATCTAAGTAGTATGTTTGACTACATGGAAAAAAGCAAGGCTACCCTATTATCTGAAACCTTACAAAGCAATAAGCTCAGTAACCTTCAGGGAATCCCCGACAGTGTGCTGTTACTGGAAAAAACAGTTAAGCGTAAAATCAGCTTTGCAGAAACTCAATTAACTAATACCTCCATTGCTGTTGATTCTGTACGGGATGAGCTTTTCTTGTTGAATCGGAGTTATGATACTTTGGCAGAGCATATTGCTCAAGTTTATCCAAGATACTATCAACTAAAGTATCAAGTGGACACCAAGAAATTGGTTGATGTCAGGCAAATGCTGCAACCGCAACAGGCGGTAATCACCTATTTCTTGGGTAATCAAAAGTGGTATGCTTTAGCTATTACCAAAGATGGAATTAA
>JANQPK010000074.1 GCA_028289505.1 Cyclobacteriaceae bacterium | reverse complement strand
AGGAGGTTGCACCCATTAGCTCTTGTTCATCAGGAAACCACTCAATACGACCAAATACCCGATTGGGCTGGCCTGAACTGGCAGCTTTAAGGTCAATTTTACCAAAGACAGAATTACCGCTCAGGAATAGTAGGTTGAGGCCTTGATCCCTAGCATTACTAACGTTCTGATACATTTGCTGAGTCCAGTATTCGTCATGACCTACAGAGAGGAATCCCTTTGCTCTGATCAAGCCTTCAGGATCACTATGGGTGTCCAAGTTTGAAATGTAAGAAACGTCATACCCCAAAGATTCCATCCAGAAAGCAAGTGGAAATTCCCATAACAAAAACTCCCCAGATCCGTTGGTCAAGGGAATCAAACCTGCGGGTAAACTATTCATGTAGGATCCATATGGTCTATCAAAGCTTACATCGGCCCCAACCTTTACATGCCAAGGATTGTGGTTCTCAGTGCCTTCATAGGTCCAATCGTACAAGGACCTCCATTCTGGCCATCGATTGTACGACTGCCAGGTTAGATCCGAGCACTGAAACAAGAAGTCTGTTTCGCGGTCATCCTTCACAATGAAAACGATGTAGGACTGCAGCCCGCTGTTCTGTGCGGTCATTTTGCCCAAGTAAACCCCACTAGTCCAATCTGATGGTATTTCAATCTTAAAACTCTGATCCCATTGGCATTCTATCAGATTGTTAGTGCCATCTTCAGGTACTGGCTGGGTTTTGCCCTCGAAGGGTCCTAGCGAGGCAACTTTATGTCCTCCAGTTCCTTGGTAATAACCCATTCTGAAAATGTCCACTTCAAATGATGAAGGAGGGTCAGTGCTGACGAAAACCTTCAATTCCTCTCCTGCTTTGATGCTGGTTGCAGAACAATATCCCTCAATCGCTTTGCTCCGGCAAAGAAAAATTTCTGGGTAAGGTTCGGTAATACCGCAAGTGTCGGTTGTGGTATTGGTCAACATCCATTCTGTGGTGCCTGGTTTCTGATTTTCCACCACGATAGGGTTCGATTTTGGCTCAGGCACAGCACATCCGAGGATACACAGAATATAAATTATAAACCCATAGGATATTGTATAAGTGATATTTGTCATGATGGTTGGAAAAGAAAGATAGGGAAATTTTTCCTATCTTCTGTGCTGCAAATAATACTGACTAAGAAACTTGAAATACTACATAGACAAGACCGTTGAACTTCCCTTTGATGAGGTGATTGAAAAAGTAACTCAGGCACTTAAGCAGGAGGGTTTTGGAGTCCTTACCCATATTGATATCAGGCAAACGCTAAAAAAGAAACTCGATGTAGATTTCCGCCCTTATGTAATCCTGGGTGCATGTAACCCACATTTTGCTTATCAGGCACTACAAAGCGAAGAAAAGATAGGCACCATGCTACCTTGCAATGTAATTGTGCAGCAGCAAGCAGGTCAGGTAGAAGTTTCGGCGGTCGATCCGATTGCCTCCATGCAGGCGGTTGAGAATGAAGCGTTGGGTGAATTAGCTACCCAGGTCAGCGCCAAATTAAAGCGGGTAGTAGCAGCGGTATAACGTATAACCACAATTACCAACTCGAAAGTACCGCTGATTTGGATTCCGGGTTCAGAATTCTTAACTAAGAATCTAAGATATCTTATGTTCCGGAAACTCCTATTCTTCTGGTATAATCACCCATTCATTTCCATTAGAAGGTAAAGAGATCACCTTTTTCCCATTAACCTCTAAAAGGGTTCCGTTTACCATGCCTACCTTAATCCCTTTAGCAAAAGGTCCAAAATATATCAAATCAGCATCTGTCTTAATCGTTGAAATAAAGGATGTCCTGTTTAGATCAATTGGACTATAGTGAAGCAGACCAGTTTTATCACTTCCTCTACATATAATTTTGATCGGGCTTGATTTGAAATTTACAGTAAGTTCTCTGGCAGTTGTTTCTCCATCGATAATGTGTTTTAGCCTTGAGGTTTCTGATAAATTCATACAGTTCTCACTCTTCTCTTTGGGTATAAGCCCGGTAACAAACCATGTTCCTCTCTTAAAATGACCTGTTTTACTGCTATAAACAACCTGTTCTGAGGTATGCCTGCGAACCTGGCTTTCAGAATTCAGCTCCCGAGGCTCCAGGGATGTTATCAACAGGTTATACAAAGAACTCTCCGGCGAACCGGTACCTAGTACCCACCAACTCCCTTTTTCCACTATCTCAGGAGTATAATACAAAGAGGCTGCCGTGGTGCTAGTATCGGATTTAAGATAGTCGAAAACAAAACACCTACCATCCCTGTCCAGAAGAATTGTGCGCTCTTGCGGTCCCAAAACAGACCTAACTACTTTAAATTCTGATAAGTCCGCCCAAAACTTGATAGACATATGCTTCTCTTCCGCTGGATGCCAGCGATCCTCTACTCCCTTGGGAGAACCTTCACTAGCAAATACTATTTTCTTACTGTCTTTACTCGGGTATGCAGGATTTTTTTTGGGACGCAGATAATCGAGAAGCTTTCCAGAGGGCACCCCCTCCCTCCAAAGCAGGCGATTGTGAAAGAATGCCTGTTCCCACTGATAATTCCCGTCTTGTAAAAGTCCACTCTTGCCGATAGAGTAATGAGCAATAGCATTCGCGTCAAAGTGCCCATGCCCTCCTCCTTCCAAAGAGGTAAGTGAGAGATAAACTTGGTTAGGACCTGTACCAGTTCGCAGAACCGACATACCCTTGTGAGTTATCCTAACCCCAGGTTGAGGTGCTTCTGGTCTAACTGACTCGTCCATCCACCGATATGCCTCAAACCAGCGTGTTGTCTGGAGATAATAATATTTGTTATCCAAAGGCAGGTTATTAATTGCCATGAAGTGACGTAAAGCAGCATGCTTGTAAGTGCCATCATGAAAAACACTTGCACCTTTTTCCAGAACAGGCAATAATGCTGCGTTTCCATAATCACCACTATCGCCGTATCCAACACACACTCCACTTGGAGCAACCATTTCCTTAAAATGTTCAAAGTAAGACCTATGATGCGGAAGGTAGTAAACTTCTTTCCCTTTGCTTAAAAAACTTGCCACTGTCAGTACAGAGTAAAACCAATCTAATTCATAATTGGAAGCGTCTTCCTGAGATGAACGATTTATGTTTTGCTGGAAAGTTTCTAAAGCCCATTGCCTCCATTGTTCAACATGTGGATGATCAGGAAGAAGTAAACAAGTCATATATATCCCCCGGGCCAATGTCATGGCGATATTATGGGTTGCTCCACGCATCCCCTTGTACCTACTGTCCCCAAAAACATGGTAGTCCACAATCCTGGCAAGGGCATCTTCTGTTTTATCTTTTAGCAAACGGCTTTTCCACCCATTTGATTGATTCAGTGATTTGCAGGTTGTTGCTAATGGCAGTGGAAGGTAAAATGCTCCTAGGTGCCACCAAGGTCGTCCAAACCATGTTGCCTCTTTCGGTACATTTTGATAAGCAATCCTGGCTTTCTCATTCCCTTCAGGAGTTTTATACTCTATGAATTCCCATAATTCATTTGGTGTATTATTAATGCCCGAAACAACGGCTTCCAACACTTGGTTGGCATAATTTTGATAATCCTTTTCTCCAGTAAATTCAAACATAGTAGCTTCCACAGCAGCCATGCGTATAATATTTCCACTAAGCAGGATATTTAAACCAGATATTCTTGTGCTAGTTTCTCTATCAATAATCCGTTCAGGAAAGTCCTTATTATAATAGTCCAGAGTTTCTTTAAAGAATTGTAAATAATCTTCCCTGTTTAAAGTAATATCTTCTGCTTTTAGGCTGCTTCCGACCATAGTCCCCGGTACCTGAATAGCACTATAATTTAAAAGCTTCTTATTAGTAAGTGTGTCAATTTGTACTTGTTTTCTGTTTGAAAGTTCTTGTTGGTAAACAAAAGTGGATCCAGCAACACAAAATGATGTTAAACAAGCAAACAATAAGAATTTGGGACTTGCCATTTTTATTGTGTTGACCTTTGCATTGATTTCAGATTATAGTTCAAACTATCCTTGAAGGAATTATTTTTTCGCCCTGTTCTGTTTATTTTCCCAATTACCTAAATTCTTTATTTTAAATATCTGGATTTAGTATAAATTTCCAAAGATCAGCTGCATTCAAGAGGTATACCTTCTTTAATTCCTGCAGCATATTCTCTCAAGGAGGTCAGCGCCAAATTAAAGCGGGTAGTAGCAGCGGTATAACGTATAGCCACAATTCCCAACTCGAAAGTACCGCTGATTTGGATTCCGGGTCAGAATTCTTACCTTACTTCCTTCACGTTCAGCTGAAGAGACCTTAATGAGATCATTGTTAAATAACCTTCTGGTACTGTTGTTCTTTGCACCTGTGAGTCTGTATTCCCAAATGAATTTTCATGAGCTATGTGCATTTGCCTTTGTTGATGAAGTTCATGAGTGGCAGCTCCAAAAAAACGCGCTTTAATTATTCACTTGGTCCACAGATGTCCATACTCACCACTGGGGTAGAATCCATTCAGTACATAGCTTCTACCCAGGAAATCCCTGATGGCCTGGATATTCCAGCAGGTTCTGTTGATAATGGCGATGGCACTTATGATGTACCAACTTTGCCCTATACGGAATTATTAAGCACATCAGCTGAAGATGAACTTCAGAAATTCAAGGAGACTGAGATACAGATTGCCGGAAGTATTGGCATTGATATTGATATTTCAGACCATCTTTATCTCTCAACCTTACTACGAGTCAACTATTCATTTACCGATATGCGTAACGATGAACTGCTGGAGGTCCTGTAGTCTGGTGGATCCGGTGCCTTTGACATTTTCGGAAGAAGGGCCAATGTGTTAGCTGGTCTACAGTTTGGCATACATTATATGATCGCTGGAGTACCTTCCAGAGCAAGATGAAAGCACTAAACTGAACCAAAACTACACTTTATCTTACACTAGTCACTGCTGCTAAAATTTGAGTAAATAACCATGGCTTGTTTCTTTAATTTGGTATTGCCAATAATGCCATGGAATTATGAAAAAGCTGCTTTTCTTTTCATCAATTGTATTTTTTAGCTTTCAAGCCAGTGCCCAGAAATTCCATATTGGAGTCAATAGCGGGATTAATACTACATTCTTGCTGGACAAGGGACTTGCCGATGACCCCCGTTACAATGCCACTTACAGTTATTCATTTTCCCCGGTGGGATTAGCGGCTGGGGTAGATTTTGGACCCCGCTTTGGGCTTCAACTGGAGACCATACTCACTAATCAAGAGCAGATCTATCAAGTAATTGACATCGCTGAAACTGTGGTTGGCGAGCGACAAATAGATTTACAATCCGTAAACATCCCATTGTTGTTTAAATTTATGGGTGGTGGATCGTCCCGCGCCCGCATGAACTTTTCATTAGGACCGCAGCTGGCTATTTTAACACAAGGTAGGGAAACACTGGAATATGCCGCGTCTACCCAGGAAATACCCCAAGGTGTATCCCTACCAGATGGGGCTATCGAGAATGGGGATGGAACCTATGATGTACCAGCAGTGGATAAAACAGAATTGCTAAGCATTTCCGCGCAAGACCCATTGGCAGAATTTAAGAAAACTCAGGTGCAGTTTGCCGGAAACCTGGGAGTGGACATTGATTTAACGGATAATATCTATCTTTCCACTTTACTTAGAGTGAACTACTCCCTGACTGACATGCGAAACGATGAATTAATTGCCTTAATGAAACAGAACAGCAATATAGCAGAAGATCTGTTTGGCCGTCGCGCTAATCTACTAGTAGGATTTCAGGTAGGTGTCCACTACATGTTCGGTGGAGTTTGGAGTCAACGACGATAATTCTTCACTGTAATCATCTTTATCCCAATTTATTATTCACAATTTTCCCGACAAATTGTGTACTTTATAGGAAAAGGTCAACACTTTAAAATTGGCCTATAAGGATATAGGATTAGGTTAATCATGAGACAATCTATCAGTGTGTTGGCGTTCACCTGCGGGTTGACGTTTGGCCTGATATTGTACGGAAGTGGAGTGAAAGGTCAGGCCCCTACAGTAAAAAAGGACCTTGTAGGTTGGGCGGACCAACCGCTGCTCAACAACTACACCATAGAGGATGGTTTGCCAACCCACTGGGTAAGAGGTGCCTTAGAAGACCATAACGGATTTATCTGGTTGGGTACTGCTGGTGGTTTAACCCGCTTTGATGGACACAATTTCAGGCTTTATCCATATAAGCTGGATGATGATCTCGATATCGGCGCAGACCGAGTACTAGATTTGGTTCTGGATAACGAGGGAGAGATTTGGATATCCAGACTGTATCGACCCCTCGAGCGATTCAATCCGAAAACCGAGCAATCTTATAGTTATGCTAGTCGTAACACTGCTCTTCCAGTGGATCAGATATATGACCTATTTTTTGATCCACCTCATTTTATTTGGATTGGACACAGTGTGGGTGGTTTGGTTAGTAGAATTAACAAGAAAACCGGTGAGATAATAAGTTTCCAAGTTGATCCTGATATTATCATGGATCATAATGATAAAGTTTGGGATTTGTTCAGGGATCAGGATGGGGAATTATGGGCAGCCACCAATCACGGACTTTACCAATTTGATTCTGTTTCCTCAGGGTTCAAACCGTACCAATTTGTTTATCATGGTGTTGGTCAGGAACCGGCGTATTTTGACAATATCAATGATTTTAAGGCAGGCAAACTAATTCTAGAATCCACCTTAGGTCCAACCATACTGGATAAAAAATCACACAGTGTTTCACCGCTTCTTAAATTACCAAAGCCTTACAGGTCCAGTGTAAACGGCTACTTCATTAGAGACCGGAATTTCCTGTGGATAGCCAACCCACAAGGTATGTCGAATAATCAAGGTGGTATCGTCCGATATAATCTTCAAACGGATGAAGTGGTATACTATACGCTGGACTCTAATATTCCATTGTTAAGAGATGGGTCTGGAATAATCTGGTTACATAATGGGAGTAAAGGTGTGAGCTCTTTTAAGCCAGGTAAGCGCAAATTTAGCAGTTATGATTACCCTTTTGAGGACAGTATTGCTTCAGTCATTCATCATAAACAGGGTATTTTTTGGGTTGGTACGGATAAGGGCCTTTACCAGTTGGAATTGGATGGAGCTGGATTAACTACAATTAATGATTTTAGTACGAAATTCCAAGGCGTTTCAAGCCTGCTGCAGGCAGCAGATAGCAGCTTATGGGTGGCATCTTCTTCGGGTTTAGAGCGCTATTTTCCGAATGGAGCTATCAGAAAATATTTAAACGACCTAAAACCTGGAAGTATAGAAAAATCTGCCCTACACCCACTCTCAGAAATATATGAGGATAAAAACGGCACTATCTGGGCAAGTGGCTCAATGTTAGTGGAAATCTCACCCGAAACCGGAGCATACAAGTTACACACCAATTCCAGCATTAACGAACTTCGGGGAACCACAGAGGATTTTGATGGCAACCTTTGGTTTACCAACGTCAATGGGGTGATGGTATTTAACCAGGAAAAATCTCAGTTTTTCAACCTTAAGGTGCCCTATAGTGGATCCATAAAATCCGTTTACCTGGATCTACAAAATGCTTGGATTGGAACCAATACTGGACTCTATGGGATGAGACTTACTGATTTTGATTCATTGGTTTTCAACTATGACAGAATTGAGTGTTACAATCATCTATTACCAGAGAATTTTACCGTTACCGTAAAAGGAACAAAAAATGCTCTTTGGGTATTGTTTCCTAGGGGATTGTTAAAGACAGCAAAAGACCATCAACGATTGGAAACTTTTGATAAGAAAGATGGGCTGTCTACTGAGATACTGGCAGAGACTTTGGTTGATGCCTTTTTTGACCATGATGAAGACCTATACCTGGCGTGGCCTTCAAACCTGACCAGGTTCAGAAGTAAACAAACACCCTACAACGTCTATGTGCCCCCGGTAGTAATTACCGATCTTAAAATATTCAATCAATCAGTAGGCATTCGGGACACCCTTTCTGGTAAACCGGTATTGAATCGAGCCATATTTGACACCAAGACCTTGGAGTTGCCATACAGGACTTCATTTTCTTTGGAGTTCTCCGCCCTTGATTACACCAACCCTGAAATGAATAAGTTTCGTTATCGGATGGAGGGTATTGATGAGGATTGGTCCCCTGCTGATTTGAATCGAACCGTGACCTATGCTGAACTTTCCCCGGGACATTATACTTTTAAGGTCATTGCCTCCAATAGTGATGGTCTTTGGAATCATCAGGGTAGCAGCCTGAACATCGTTATTAATCCACCTTGGTGGAAAACCTGGTGGGCTTATTCCATCTTTAGTTTGAGTGGACTTGGTTTGATAATCGGGCTGATATACTATGAGAAAAAGCGTTTTGTACTCAGGCAAAAAGCCAAATCCCTTGAAGAGATCAATCAGGCGAAAAATGATTTTTTCACAAATATATCGCATGAGCTACGTACTCCACTTACCCTGATTACAGGCCCACTTAGAGCACTTAGAGCAGGAACTTTCAAAGGAGATAGTGCTGCCTTGCTGGATATGATGTCGCATAATGGCGATCGAATGTTGCGTTTAGTAAATCAATTACTTGATTTGACTAAGATTGACCGAGGCAAAATGCAGTTGCACTGTGAGCATCAAAACCTGACCGAATTGCTCCGATCAGTGGTTGCCAGTTTCCACTCTGCAGCCTCTATGAAAAACATCAGTCTCACTTTTGATTACAGTATAGACGACATACATCTGCTAATTGATACCGAAAAAATCAGACAGGTATTTTTTAATCTATTAAGCAATGCCATCAAATTCACACCTGAAGGTGGTGAGGTGGTGTTGTCAACGTTAGCTGAAGATAAGGTAGTTAGGGTAATGGTACGAGATTCGGGAGTTGGAATTCCCGAAAAAGAACAGCGTAACATATTTGATAGGTTCTATCAGATCAGCTACGATAATCAAAATGATTATGAAGGATCAGGTATTGGTTTGGAACTCGCACAACAGTTGGTGCATTTGCACCATGGCACCATAGAGGTTAGCAGTAAACCTGGCGTTGGTTCGACATTTACCGTTACACTACCTTGGCAGCAGCCAGAGTTTGGCCATAAAGCCCAAATAAGGCAGAAGGTTGAAAAATCTCGCAAGCCCCAAACAAGACTAAAAGCAAAGGATGCAACCGGGTCGCAGTATCCAGTATTACTCATTGTAGAAGACAATGCTCAAATGCGTGAATACCTTCGGATTTGCCTGGGAGAAGATTTTCATTTCCTGGAAGCTGGCGATGGGGTAGAAGGGTTTGCGCTGGCTGATCAGCATATACCTGATCTGATCCTGTGCGATGTGATGATGCCTGGAATGGATGGATATGAGTTCTGTGATAAAATTCGAAATCGAAATTCAACCGCACATATCCCTTTCATCTTTATCACTGCCAAAACAGATCAGGATAGCTTACTGAAAGGACTTGAATTGGGATCAGATGATTATTTGACTAAACCATTTGGAGAGGTAGAGTTAAGACTAAAGGTTAGGAATCATTTGGATAAAATGAATCAATACCGAAAGTTTTTCGGCAGACAATTAACCCTAAAAGGAGACATTGAAACCGTAGTTGGTATAGACCAGAAATTCCTCCAACTGGCGGTTAAGACGGTTGAGGACCAGTTGGAGAATCACGAGTTTTCGGTGCAAGAGTTTGCAAAAAAGTTGGGTCTTAGTCATGCACAATTGTATCGCAAGTTACTTACCCTTACAGGACTATCACCTAACTCCTTCATTCGCAGTATCAGGTTGAAAAAAGCGGCCCAGCTGATCATACAGAATTATGGCAATACCAGTGAAGTAGCTTACGCAGTTGGATTCAATAATCTAAGCTATTTTACTAAATGCTTCAAGCAGCAGTTCGGATTGGTGCCCAGTGCATACAAGAAAAAATATCAATCAACACATCATGATTGAGTACTTTATTCAATTAACAATTCTTTGCTCCATTGAATATTTTCCACCACCAGTAATTAACAATACCACAAATATCAATAGGAATAACAATGCCTTTTCTTTTCCTCCGAAGGGGTCTGAGGCATGGTGAATGAAACCTGCTACTCCCATAGTGATGATTAGAGGTATACTTGCTAAACGTGTGCCTAACCCCAATACGATCAATAATCCACAAAATGCTTCGGCGAAGGCTGTCAGGATCAAAGATATCTCTGGGCCCAGTCCTATAGGATCTCCGAAACTCAGATCACCGCCCATGATTTTTTGTACTTTGGGTACACCATGAGTCATCATGAATGCTCCTGAAAATATTCTCAAAATCAGCACCGCCAAGTCCATGGGGGCTTTTGATAAATCGGGGTTGAGCAGTTTGGTAAGCATGGTATTCTAACTTTTATTTTTCTAAAGTAGGGAATATCCAATCTAACACCAAGAATCAAGGTATGGCCATGGACTTGATGATTATCAGTTAACCGTGTGACATTTCACATGGATAATCATGCATTTCCCATGTTCATTGCACAGACTTTATAAGCGCACAATGCAATACAAATCTCTTTGAATCTAAATAGCTACAAGATGACCACCACCGCCACAACAAAACGAGTTTACATGTTTGGACCCCACACCACCGAAGGTGGTAAAGATATGAAGCCTTTACTGGGAGGAAAGGGTGCCAATATTGCTGAGATGTGCCGCTTGGGAGTTAATGTTCCCCCAGGATTTACCTTGACAACCGAGGTTTGTGCTGAATATCAGCAAGGTGGCTATGAAAAATTAAAACCACTACTGAAGCAGGAAGTCGAAACTGGTATCGCTGAGATAGAGAAGGTAATGGGCACTACTTTCGGATCTGATGAACGTCCTTGCTTACTTTCAGTCCGTTCTGGAGCCAGGGATTCAATGCCAGGAATGATGGATACGGTGCTTAATATCGGATTAAATGATCAATCTATAAAAGGTCTTATCGCTTTCACCGGTAATGAGAGATTTGCCTGGGATTCCTACCGCCGATTTATTCAAATGTATGGTGACGTAGTAATGAAGATCAACAACCTATCAGATGAAACTGAGGATGTTTTTGAGCATATACTGGCGGTAAAGAAGACCAAAAAACACTTAAGTTCAGATCAGGAGCTTTCAGTTCAGGACCTACAGGAAATTGTAGCGGAGTTTAAGGCGGTGATAAGAAAACTTACCAATCGGGACTTCCCCACGGACCCATGGGAACAACTATGGAACTGCATGTTGGCAGTATTTGACAGTTGGTTTCTGCCAAGAGCAGTTTACTATCGTCAACTTCATGACATCCCGGAAGAGTGGGGAACCGCCTGTAATGTCCAGGCTATGGTATTTGGAAACATGGGAGACGATTCCGGTTCAGGAGTGGCATTTACCAGGAATGCTGCCACCGGCGAAAACCGGTTCAATGGAGAATATCTGATCAACGCCCAGGGTGAGGATGTGGTAGCAGGCACTCGTACACCGCTTCAAATAACCTTACATGCGTCTCGGGAATGGGCTAAATTAATGGGTGTGGATGAAGATGAACGTCAAAAGCATTTTCCATCGCTTGAAGAATACATGCCCAAAGTGTACCAGGATCTTCATGAATATCAGCAACGCTTGGAGGATCATTTCAATGACATGCAGGATCTGGAGTTTACCATCCAAGAAGGAAAGTTATGGATGTTACAGACCAGGACCGGTAAAAGGACAGGAGCCAGTATGGTAAAGATAGCCATAGATATGATGAAGGAAAATCGCATTGATGAGAGTATGGCCTTATTGCGTATGGATCCCGGTAAAATGGATGAACTGTTGCATCCAATCTTTAAAAAAGATGGGCTAGAAAAAGCAGACAAGCTCTGCGAAGGTCTACCTGCCTCTCCAGGGGCTGCTAGCGGTAAAATTGTGTTTTCTTCTCATGAAGCGGAACATTTATCACAACGTGGACAAAAGGTGATTTTGGTACGGGTAGAAACCTCACCTGATGACCTTCCAGGTATGACCTCTGCACAGGGTATTCTGACAGCACGAGGGGGCATGACTTCCCATGCAGCAGTGGTAGCCAGGGGGATGGGAAAATGCTGTATTTGTGGTGCAGGAGCTTTGAGAATAAATTATGAGAAGCAAATCATGACTGTGGGAAATGAAATATTCAGACCTGGAGATTGGATATCAATCGATGGTTCCACCGGACTGGTCTATAAAGGTATGTTGGATACGGTTGCCCCTGAATTAAGTGGTGATTTTGGCGAACTGATGCAGATGGCGCAAAGATACGCTCAGCTGCAAGTACGCACTAACGCGGATACTCCTGAGGCTGCTGAACTGGCCCTAAAACTAGGCGCCACCGGGATAGGCTTATGCAGAACTGAGCATATGTTCTTTGGAGACGACCGCATAAATGCCATGAGAGAAATGATTTTGGCCCTCGATGAAGTTGGAAGGAAGCAGGCATTAGATAAATTGCTCCCCATGCAGCAGGGAGATTTTGAACAAATTCTGGAGGTTATGGAGGGGAATACGGTTACCATCCGTCTTTTAGATCCCCCATTGCATGAGTTTATTCCAACCACACCAGGATTGCAGAAGAAAATGGCTTCCACCATGGGAATCAGTGTGACGGAAATTACCAAAAAAGTTGACTCCCTTAAGGAGATGAACCCTATGCTGGGACATCGTGGTTGTAGATTAGGAAATACCTATCCTGAGATAACCCGGATGCAAGTGCGGGCTGTGATTCAAGCTGCGCTCAATTTAAAGAAAAGAGGCCTCAAAGCCAGACCGGAGATTATGATCCCACTTGTGGGGCACGTCAATGAATTTAAGCTACAAAAGCAATTTGCTTTAGATGAAATGCAGAAGGTTTTTGAAGAACAAAACGACACCATCGAATGTCCAATAGGGACAATGATTGAGGTACCGCGCGCCGCGCTGGTAGCTGATAAGATAGCCGAACAGGCAGATTTCTTTTCATTTGGTACCAATGACCTCACTCAAATGACCT
>JANQPK010000060.1 GCA_028289505.1 Cyclobacteriaceae bacterium | reverse complement strand
GTGGAGGATGATGCCGAGCATGAATCCACCAAAAAGAATAGAGAAGCTATGTATGCCTTTTTTCAGAAGTACCTGGATAATCCCGGAAGTAATGTTGATCTGGAGGTAGAAGTTTTTAAAGAGGCTGAGCTATGGACAACTGAAACTGGTAAAGTAGCCTCAATTCCTTCTGCGGAAAACCTGTTTTCATTGAATAAAAAATGGGTGGCCCAAAAAGTCAACAAATTAGATGAGGTAAGGGCAGCAAGGTCGGGACCCGAATCACTGCAGAAGACGGTAAAGGAGTTTAGTGGATTTAATTATCCCGCGCAATTCGGGACTGCCGTTTTTTCAGGGCGTCAGGTTGAGCAGGATTACAAGCTCGAAAAGTATCTGGTACCGGGAGGTGGGGATTATCAACTGCCGGTGGTAGTTTATGTGCCCACAAAAACAGCCAATGGAACTGTATTACTGTGGCTAGATGATCAGGGTATCACTAAAGCTGCCAGCCGTGACACTTTGATATCAAAGTTAATTGAAAAGGGTTATGCTATAGCCATGGCCGATCTGCCAGGTATAGGCAGCTTAGGTCCAGGATATCTAAAGGGTGATGCATACATTGATAATACTTCATTCAATCAATGGTTTGCTGGCATTCTAACCGGCAAATCCATTGTTGCCATGAGAGCAGCAGACATCATCCGCTTGACTAATTTTCTCAGTACTGAAATGTCTAGTATTGAGTCAGTTTATTCGATGTCTTGGGGGCCATTAGCCAGCGAGTTATTACATGCATCACTTTTCGAATCGAACATCGCGAAAGTAGCACTGATCAATCCTTTTCTCAGCTATGCTGAGATGGCCCTTAATGCTGATTACGAACCGGCTTTTATTACTTCGGTGGTTGCAGGGGCTATAAATGCCTATGATTTGCCTGATATTATGGCTGCCCTAAACCCAAGGAGTATAGTAGTAGCTAACCCGGTGGATCAGATGGGGGAGATTTATATTGATGAGCAGGCGGACAAACTACTGAAATATCCTTCTAGTAAACATCAGGGTTTTACCCTGCTGAAGGATCTTCCACAAGATCAGTTGGTGACACAGATCCTCTCGTGGCTCACCAAATAAAATATCAACACTCAAAAAAATAAGCAATAGCCACACTGATCGCGTGACTATTGCTTTATAGGGGGGTTACAATAAACTCTTTAAAGCTGTGGTGTAATGGTAACTCTTATAATATCTCCAACTGCCGGGTAGGTAAATCCATCACCTACGTTATTAATGTTGGTCACCACACCGTTCTCTTCTTCTCCGGCGTCCATTTCTGATTGTCTAATTACCTGATTCAAGCCTGCTCCGGGAAACTCATTGGTTTCAGTCCCCGCATCATATAAAAGCGCCTGGCTGGTGAAATCGCCAGTGATGGGCATTCCATTGTTGAATAGGGGTATCCCACCTTCAGGAAAAGTATAGAACAGGTCATTGGATTGAACAAACATGGTCATGAAGGACAGATAATCTCCATCCTCTGCGGTGAAAGTGAACTCATAAGCACCGCCTGGTATTGCAGGTCCTGGTGCTGCTGCACCCACCGGTGTGTTAAAAATAGCACTGTTAGTGACACCGGATTTACTGGCCAGTGCCGAGGCCAAAGCGGCGGGGTCTCCATCTTCTGCAATGGCTTCCAAGCCTTCACCTAAATCGGCACTCCCGCTAGTGAACAGGGGATTAATACCTGCATCGTGAACGGCCCATACACCTGGTGATAGGGGAGTAACCAGTCCTGTGTCATGACCTAGTGCGGTAGTCAAACTAGTGGCGTCGCCATCCTCAGCTATCTCCTCCAGTCCCAAACCGCGATCGGGCTCACCACTGGTGAAAATCGGGGCCTCTCCGGTATGGATCACCCAGGCAAGACCTGCCATTGGAGTGGGAAGAGAAGCGCTGCCCGAAATATTTCTGATGATTACTCGAAATCCGGTTTCTGAATCTGGCAACGCCTCTAGTTCCACCTCGATCAACTCATTAACAGCTGGATAGGTGAAACCATCCCCACTCTCGCTAACCAATATCACATTGCCATTTTCATCTGTACCAGTATCAGGTCCGGATTGTCGTGGCGCCTGATTGGGTCCAGTACCTGGTTCCTCATTTACCTCTGTACCAGCATCCCACAGGGCCACTTGATCCGTCACATCACCAGTTACGCGAGTGCCAGCCTGGTAAAGTGAGATTCCCATTTCATCAGGACCCAGAAAAAGGTCATTGGATTGTACGAACATGGTAACAAAGCTCAACTTGGTTTCAGCCCCTGGTAAGGTTACCGGCCCCGCTTCAAAACTGAACTCCTGCTGCTCCCCGGGAAGCAATAATCCGGGAACACTGCCGCTGGCAAAGAATGACTTTGGCTGATTTACATTTTCGATGCGGACCGTGAAGTCCGCCATGCTTGGTAACACCATCATATCGCCATCATCGTCGTCGCTACAAGCAAACATCAAGACCGCAGGTAGGGTGTATAAGAATAATTTTTTCATGGTTAGAACAATTTTAATTTCATTGAATGATTCAAAATTGCTGACCAAGTATCACGGAATGATCACGGTTTGTTATCGAATATCTAAATATTGATTATCTAATATCGGATAGCCGACATTTTGCTGCAAAAAAGGAGTGACGGAAAAGAGACCCTGCTCTACTGGGAGAGAGATATTTTAGATATTATGAACCGGCAAACGGAATGAAAAGGCACTTCCCTTGTTTAACTTACTGGATAGATGGATGGTAGCATCATGGATCTCCAAAATCTTCTTGACAATGGCCAATCCCAGGCCCACACTTGTTTTAGAAACTTCGTCCTCCTGGTTACTCTGGTTAGAACTTGATTTGGTGAGGTTGAAATAGCGATTGAATACCAGTGGGATGTCTTCTTCGGGAATTCCCCTTCCAGTATCTGTTACCTTCACTTCAACGTTATTTCCAAAATTGTGTGTTTCTATGGTCACAATTCCTCCGTCCCGGCTGAACTTGATGGCATTATCCATGAGGTTTTGCAAAACCCTTTCAATTAGCGAGATATCCGCATTTACCATCGGGACATTGTTGTCTGCCACCGGTACAATGGTGACATTTTTCTCCTCAGCCAATAATTTATGCTTCTGGCTTACGTCCTGTACCAGTTCGGTGATAAAAAATGGCTCTTTTTTAGGTGTTACTTCTTTAGCTTCCAGTTTGGATAATTCGAATAAATCGCCAACTAACTTTTTCAATCTTTCTGTACTCTTCAAAATGGTTTCCAAGTATTGAGATCTTTGTGCAGAACTAAGGTCATCCGCTTTCATCAGCATGGTTTCAACATAACCGTGAATGATGCTCAGAGGAGTTCTCAAGTCATGTGAAACATTGGCCACCAATTCTCGCCGAAGATTTTCAGTAGTTTTAATTTTTTCGATGTTGCTCAGAATTTCCTGTGCCATTTCATTGAAAGTGATGGCTAATTCCTGGAGCTCTCCACTGGACTTCACCGGGATTCTTTCATCCAGGTGCCCTTCTTTGAACCTTTTTACCACCGCTATGATCTGGTTCAGGTAGCGGGTGATAAACCAAAAAATTAATAATCCGGCAAGTAGGGTGGTGACCAGGGTCACAAGCATAGTTTTGCCACCCAATCGCATAAGGTAATCCCCGATGAGTTCTTCGGCTGCGATATCGTATTCCTCACTGGCTAGCACCACGTAGACATAGCCGACTAAATGATCATTTTCCAGCACCGGTGCGGCTGAAAACTCTTTTTGAATACCAGGATTTCGTGGGTCGTCTCCTTTGATGAACTGCTGGCCTTTAGTGTCTAAGAACGAATGCACCGGATCCAGGGACACTTTATCCAACTTTACCTTTTTATAGGGTGCTACGTAGTTTAGGATATTTCCTGCGGTATCCAATAGATAAACTTCTATACTAGGGTTTATGGCCATCATACTACTCATGATCTTGTCCATTGAAGCCTCATCTACTTGTCCGTTTTGATAGGTGGGTTTGACCTCCTGTACCACATGCGCAGCCAACTCTGCATTGAGCCGTTGATTCTTTTCTTGAAAATATACTTGAACCGTATCTGCGGTGATGAATACATAGGCGCAACCGATTACCACCAGTAGTAACAGTAGGGTTGCGGATATCTTCCAATACAAGCTGCTAAATAGAATGCCTTTCTTCATATCTTTTTCGTTATTCATCGGTAAACCTGTAGCCTACCCCCCAGGAAGTTAATATGTATTTGGGCTGATTGGGATCGGGCTCAATTTTGGCGCGCAACCTGTTAATATGAGAATTAACAGTGTGTTCGTAACCTTCAAAATCATACCCCCAAACCATGCGCAGTAATCTTTTTCGGGTATAGCTGTGTCCGGGGTTCGAGGCCAGTAGTGCCAATAATTCGAATTCTTTAGGGGTCAGATCAAGCCTCTTACCATCGAGTGTTACCTTTCGTTTGTCGGTTTCTATAACCAGCTTGTCTTTGGTGATGGCTGATCCAATTGCTTCCTTATCGGTATCACGGATCATTTTTACCCTGCGAAACATAGCTTTGACCCTTGCTATGAATTCGCGAACGCTAAAAGGTTTGGAAAGATAATCGTCTGCACCAGTCTCTAAACCTAGTACCTTGTCGATTTCTTCCGAACGAGCTGTCAGCATCAGAATGGGTGTGTTCACTTTATGAGCACGGAGTTCTTTACAAACGTCCAGGCCGTCCATTTTAGGCAGCATCAGGTCAAGAATGATTAGGTCGTAGGTTCCGCCAAAGGCATGTTCTAAGCCTGATTCTCCATCAAAAGCAGTATCCGTTTCGCAGTTCAGATCCTTTAAATGAATTTGCAGTAATTCCTGAATATCTGGATCGTCCTCAATTATCAATACCTTCCTCATAGGTTAATAGTCATGATCTCTCAAAGCTAATTTTTAATTATCACAAAATTCTCACAGTCTGATTACAGTTTCACCTTGGATAATCTAACTGTTTCTTGGGGGATCACAAAAAGCCCATATTAATTAACTGTAAGATAATACTGCATTAAACCTACAGTGGTTTTGGTTGTCTAAATTTGTAGGATAAACGTTGGATTATGAGTGTGATCGAGAGCTTCAAATGGCGGGATAAAGTGACTCCTATACTGCTTCAAAAATATGATGCAGCCATGGCCAAACAGGATTGCCTGGCGGAGCAGGTTATTCTAGAATACTGGGGAAATTTCAGTTCACTTCACTTGAATGTGGAGGTTTTGGCCGCCATGGATCAGCAATTACAGGTAAAAATTGAGCTTTTACAACTACCGACTTTGGCCTCGATTAGCAGAATAAAGGCTATTAAGCTAGCCTATTACGAGTCCGCTTTTTCCGCAAGATGATGCTTAATGTCCTGCTCAAGAGCAATCAATTGCTGCTCTACCAGTTGGCTCTTTTGAATCAAATTGGTCATGTCACTGGTTTCCAATTCAATCATGGCATCAAACTCACCGAAATTTTGATCAATCCTTTTTTCGATAGTATCCACATAGTGATCTAACTTGTAACTGATATCTTCCTGCAAAGCAGATCGACCTTTTTGAACCTCCTGGTTGAAGCTGTTTAACACTTTTTGACGCTTGATTCCCACCGTGATACCGGCAAACAAGATCCCGATTGCAGATAAGATACCTCCAGTAATATCAAATGCCATACTCTTGGTCACTGTGGCCATAATTACACCAATAACCGCCAACCCTCCACCTTTCGCCAAATCCGGAGTAAACTGAGAATCCCTGGGGATCATGCTTTCGTCTACAAAATTTTCAGTTCGGTTTAGAAAATCTGAGAAGGCCTCTTGCAGGTCCTGCATAACCTGAACCCTCTTCTCCGATATATCGGCAAAAATTTCCTGATCTGACTTTAAGATGGTCTTACTGGTCTGGATTTTCAGCTGAATCATTTTTGCCATCTGCTGGATGCTATCTGCTACTGAAGTCACCCCCTCATTTACCTTAATGGTAAGCTCATGTTTTAGACTGCTTTCCATCTCCTCAGTTAAATCAGTGAGCCAGCCAGTGGGAGACTCCTTCTTGGTGAATATCGACAAGAAGGACCGCTTAATCAGGGTGAAGAAACCCAGCCCTTGCGCTAATTTCTTCTCCGTCTGGGAGGTAATGCGATCGTATCCCGCCACCATGTTTTCAACCAGAATCTTTACTTGTTTCTTCGATTTGCTGCCTTGGTTGGACAATATGTCACCCACCTCAGCTCGAAACTTCTGGTCTGCCTGCAATTGCTGCTGCCTGTCTTCAATCCCCGTGGTAATTCGGGTCATGATTTCTTGTGCAGTCACCAGATTGTTCTCCAACTTAAGCCATGGTGCCTTTCCACCGGTGATGTTGGCATTGATGTAATCAATCACCGCCTCGATCCCACTTCCTGTTACCTCACCACTCAAAGCCTGCTTTGCTGAAACTGCAAATACCTGGGGATCCATAACTCCTTTTTTCTGGGCCTGATCGGCAACACCTTTCAGATTCACCTTTAGGTCATCAGGTTCCATCAGATCGGCCTGTTGCAGCACGAATATCACTTTCTTTCTCCATTCAGCACTGATGTAGTCGAAGAATTCCCAGGCCGATTGCCGGTATGGGTTTTTCGCTTCAAATACGAAAACAATGAGATCGCTTACCGGTATGAACCTCTCGGTAATCTCTTGGTGGTGCTTTATGATGGTATTGGTACCCGGAGTATCCACAATGGCGATTTCCTTGAGAATATCGACAGGATGAAAGATCTTTTTCAGGTATTCACTGATCACCAATACATTTTCCTCCCCATATAATACCTGCTGAATAGTATCAGTACATGGGTCGGGAGCCACTTTGCAGATTTCCTCACCGGTGTTTAGTAAGGCGTTAACAAAGCTGCTTTTTCCGGACTTAACTTCACCCACAATAACAAACATGAATGGCTCTTGAATGCGTTCTCGCAGGTCACTGGTGTTATCTGCCAGTTCTGGGCTATTGGTCAATTGGATGAGTTCATGCAGGTTTTTGATGGCCTCAGAAAGCCTGGCTTTAAACCCTCTTACTGCTTCATCTACAATTTCGTGGGACATAGTCAAATATAACCAACCTGCTCAAAATCGCGCAAGTTCTAACTTATTGTGTGTAAATTAAGGGATTGACACTAACTAAATGAGCAAACCAATCAAAGCAGGTCTCATCGTGCTAATGGGCGCGGTGATCATTTACTTAATCAACCCAACCCTGTGGGGACTGCTAGGAGGAAGTGGTTCAAGTACTGAAGCAGCACCCACTACAGGTTATAATCCCAGAATACCGGTAAGCGGGGCGGTGATCAATCCAGAGCGCATAGATAATAAAATTTCGGTTACCGGATCCGTACAAGCCAACGAGTCCGTTGAATTGAAAAGCGAGATATCAGGTCTGGTAGAAAAAATCCATTTCAAAGAAGGTGTACCGGTTAGTCAAGGGGATTTGCTAGTAAGCCTTGATGACGACGAGATTTTGGCACAATTGGAGAAAATGCAGCATACACAGAAGCTGATGCAGGATCGGGAGTTTCGAGAACGATCACTGCTTGAAAAAGAAGCTATTAGTCAAGAAGAGTACGATATAGCGCTGACAGAATTGAATACGGTGGCATCGGACATCAAAATCCTTCAGAGCCAATACCGCAAAACCAAAATCCGAGCACCATTTAACGGAATTGTGGGCTTAAGACAAATCAGTATTGGTAGCTATTTGACACCTAACGATCCAATAGTAAGTATATACAGTATTAATCCGGTGAAGATCGACTTTTCGGTACCTGAAAAATATTCCAACAAAGTTGAGGTGGGAGATGAAATCCGATTTTCAACGGATGCCATGGAGGCTGCCGCTTCTGGCGAAATATACGCCATTGAACCTCAGGTGGATGATGAAACCCGAACACTTAGGATGAGAGCCCTAAGCCCCAATCCAGATGGCAGTTTATTGCCTGGCCAGTTTGCCAAAGTTGATCTGATATTCAGTTCGATGGACCGGGCGCTAATGGTTCCCACTGAGGCCATTATTCCAGAGCTAGGAGGCCATAAGGTATTTGTGGCGCGAAGCGGCACCGTAGAATCAGTGCCGGTAGAAGTAGGAATCCGTACCGAACGTTCCGTTCAGGTGCTTTCAGGGCTTCAACCCAAGGATACGGTCATCACCTCCGGCATTTTGCAAATTAGACCAGGTTCCAATGTGGAGCTTACCCTAACCAACTGATATGAGTCTTTCCAGTATCAGCATTGAACGTCCAGTATTAGCGGTGGTTATGTCCATTGTGATCGTATTATTTGGATTGGTAAGTTTTGGATACCTGGGTGTGCGAGAATATCCAAGTGTAGATCCACCAATTATTACGGTGGTCACCAACTACACCGGAGCCAACGCCGATATTATAGAATCTCAGATTACAGAGCCCATTGAGGACCTGGTCAATGGCATAGATGGCATTCGAACCCTGACCTCAGTGAGCCGTGATGGTCGCAGTACGGTTTCGGTGGAATTCGATTTGGGTTCTGACCTGGAACGCGCAGCCAATGATGTGAGAGATCGGGTTTCCAGAGCTGTTTATAACCTTCCACCGGATGCGGATCCTCCGGTAGTCAGTAAAGAAGACGCGGATTCATGGCCCATTATTATTACCAGTCTTCAGAGTGATACCAGGTCTTTGTTGGAGCTCAGCTCAATCGCGGAAAATGTGATAAAGGAACGGTTACAGACCATACCTGGGGTTAGTCAGGTTCGAATATGGGGTGAGAAGCGATATGCAATGAGGTTGTGGCTGGATCCAGTAAAGCTTGCAGCATATCGATTAACTCCCGTGGATGTACTAGATGCCCTGTCCGCCAATAATGTTGAACTACCGTCAGGAAGGGTGGAGGGTATGAATACAGAGTTGACTGTCCGCACACAGGGTCGTCTGGATAGTCCTGAAGATTTTAACCAATTAATCGTAAAGGAGGAGCTCACTGGTATTGTTAGATTTAGGGATATCGGTCGTGCCGAATTGGCTCCAGAGAACCAACGGACCATATTGAAACGAGATGGAATACCCATGGTAATGCCTATCATTATAGCCCAGCCCGGATCGAACCACATCGATATCGCGGAGGAGTTTTACCGGAGGTTCGAACCCATAAAAAAAGCATTACCACCGGATGTCGAGGCCAAAGTCAATGTCGACAGCACCAAATATATCAAGGCCAGTATCAAGGAAGTCCAGCAAACCATTCTATTGGCATTTGCACTGGTAGTCTCTATAATTTTCCTATTCTTAAGAGATTGGAGAACTACCATAATACCAGTGGTCACCATCCCTATCTCATTGATTGGTGCTTTCTTTATTATGTACATTGCTGATTTTAGTGTGAACGTGCTTACGCTTCTGGGTATCGTTTTGGCTATTGGGCTGGTGGTGGATGATACCATCGTGGTACTGGAAAACATATACAAGAAGATCGAACAAGGTCTGCAACCAAAAGAAGCTGGAATTAAGGGGACTAATGAAATCTTCTTTGCGGTCATTTCCACCACCATTGCTTTGGCTGCGGTATTCCTACCTTTGGTTTTTCTTCAGGGATTAACTGGGAAATTGTTTACGGAGTTTGGAGTGGTGGTTGCGGGAGCGGTGATCATATCCAGTTTCGTAGCGCTTACACTGACCCCCATGATCAGCAGTAGATTACTGAAAAAGCGCGCGGTTCAGCCTAAGTTCTACACGCTGACCGAACCATTTTTTGTGTGGCTTACCGAAAAATATAAGAATAGTCTAGGTGCATTTATGCATAACCGGTGGCTGGCATTTCCTATTATGGCCATATCTGGTTTGATAATTTACTCTATCTATATCCAATTACCCAGTGAGTTATCCCCTCTAGAAGACCGCAATCAGTTCTTAGTAATTGCCTCTGCACCTGAGGGTGTAACTTTCGAATATATGGATCGATACATGGATGAAGTCACTTCGGTGACCATGGAGGAGATCCCTGAGCGAGAATTCATTGGGTCAGTGACTTCACCTAGTTTTGGCGCCAGTAGTTCTGTGAATTCGGGGTTCCTGTTCGCAATGCTAAAGGACCGGTCGGAAAGGGATCGATCTGTTCAGCAGATCGTTGGTGATCTTACGCCATCCATTCAATCAATTACCAAAGCCAGGGCCTTTATTGTACAACCGCAGACATTGGGTGAAGGAGGCTTGCTGGGATTTCCAGTTCAATTTGTAATTCAGGCTCCTAATCTGGAAGCTTTGAAAAAAGTGCTACCGCAGTTTATGGAGAAAGCCTATGCTGACCCTACTTTTGGTTTTGTCAACCTGGATCTTAAGTTCAATAAGCCGGAGATCAACATCGAAATTGATCGAGACAAAGCCAGGTTTCTTGGAGTATCTGTGTTGGATATAGCCAGGACGCTGCAGCTAGCCTTTAGCGGTCAACGATTCGGTTATTTCATAATGGATGGTAAGCAGTACCAGGTAATAGGCCAGGTGGCCAGGGAAAACCGCAATGACCCACTGGATCTGCAAGCACTGTATTTGCGAAGTAACAAAGGAGAGCTCATTCAACTCGATAACCTGGTGAAATTAAGGGAAGAAAGTAGCCCCCCTCAACTCTACCGATTCAACCGTTTTGTATCAGCTACTGTATCCGCCAGTACAGTTGAGGGAAAAACCATAGGGGACGGCATTGTTGCCATGGAACGGATCGCAGACCAAGTGCTTGATGAAAATTTCTCCACTGCCTTATCAGGGGCTTCCAACGAGTTTAAGGAAAGTACATCCAGTCTGTATTTTGCCTTTATTTTTGCTTTAGTCCTGATCTATTTGGCACTATCTGCTCAGTTCGAAAGTTTTCGAGATCCCTTCATTATTATGTTTACAGTGCCCCTGGCCATGGCTGGAGCTTTATTGACTTTAAAACTATTCGGAGAGTCCTTGAACATCTTCAGTCAGATTGGGATCATTATGTTGATTGGCTTGGTTACCAAAAACGGTATTCTAATTGTGGAATTTGCCAATCAGAAGAAGAGCCAAGGAGAAGACATGCTGCAAGCCATACAGTCTGCAGCCTCACAGCGATTCAGACCAATCCTCATGACCAGCTTATCCACCATTCTCGGTATCCTACCCATAGCGCTTGCTTTGGGAGCAGGTGCCGAAAGTCGAGTATCCATGGGATTAACGGTAATTGGAGGCCTCATTTTTTCAACAGTATTAACACTTTATGTAATTCCGGCGGTCTATACCTATATCACAGGTAGTGAAAAACGTTTGGCCAGGTTTTGAGCATGAGTCGACTAGTAACTATACTAACACTAACCTTACTAAACCTTACCACTGTTGCTCAGGGTCAGCTTACCCTGGAAGAAGCTATTCGGCAAAGCCTGGAAAATAATTTTGCTATTAAGATCGCCCGAAATGATCAAAGGATTACTGATAACAACCATCAACCGGGCAATGCAGGAATGTTACCGGTACTGGATCTGGAGGCTGGAAGGAACTTTACCAGACAGAATATCGATCTCGATATACAAGGTCCAGATGGGATATTCAGTGTAGGAGCAGATTGGGCCAAGTCCGATCGTTTGGACGCGGCCGCCCAGCTTAACTGGACCATTTTTGATGGTTTGGGCATGTTTATGACCTTGGAGAGGTTAGAATCCATGAAGCGTTGGGGAGAGCTGAATACCCAGCAGCAGGTACAAAACACGGTAGCGCAAGTGATCAATGCTTTCTATCAGGTAATGTTGGAAAAGGAACGGCTACGAGTACTAGAGGAAAACCTTGAAATTTCTCTTCAGAGGCAACTTTTTGCCGAAAATCGATACCAAGTTGGTAAAGGTTCAAAAGTTGATTACTTAGCGGCGCAGGTAGACTACAATAGTGACAGAACAGGATTAATCGTGCAGCAACAAAGGATAGATCATGCCAAGGTAGATTTGAATGTGGTATTAGGTAGAAATGTGGATACGCCTTTCGAAATTGTCAGTCAGGTCGATATAGACACCACTTTGCAGTACACGGTGCTTGAACAATCTGTAAATGAGGCGAATCCCGAATTGCTGAAAGCCATGCAAGACCAAAACATTGCTTATTACCAGTATCGAGAAGAAAAGGCCAATAGATATCCCCGCATAGGATTGGGGGTGGCTTATAATTACTCTGAGGCTGAAAATGAAGCAGGACAGTTAAGGGCGTCTGTCTTTGATGGGGTAACCTATGGATTAACAGCGCGCTGGAATATATTTGACGGTAACAATACCAATAGAAGAATCCAGAATGCCCGGGTGGAACAAGAAACCACCCTGCTGGCGTTGAATGAGTTGAAGCTACTGGTAAAAAGCGATCTGCGCAAAGCCTACATCCGCTATAAGAACAGTATTCAGGTAGTGGCATTAGAACGGGAAAACCTTGAAGTAGCCAAGGAAAACGAAGCTATAGCTATAGAACGCTTTAGATTGGGGGCTAGTGATTTCCTGGTGTTAAGAGAGGCACAGAGAAATTTGGTTGACGCCAATGGCCGATTTCTGGATGCCATGTTTTCTACCAAGCTGGCAGAAACAGAACTACTACGATTATCCGGCAAACTGGTACCTATTGGCACCGAACAGTAATATTATTTCTATATAAACTGTACGTTCTTTCCAGAAATCGATTGAATTTTACCCTTTTATTAATCACTTGATATTTAACAATTAATTTAATCGCCAGTAAACCATCAGTTAGTATATTGCGTGGTTCTTGATTGTTTGTAATTAATGAGGTAAGAGATGACTAATCAATTTGATTTTAAATTCCCCTATAAGACCAATCCCAAATACCAGGATACCGTTGCCTATTTCAGTATGGAGTTTGCGGTCGATCAAGCACTTAAAATTTACTCAGGTGGACTTGGATTCCTGGCTGGATCACACATGAGAAGTGCCTACCAGCTAAAGCAACCGGTGATCGGTATTGGTATTCTCTGGAAAAAGGGTTATTACGATCAAATTAGAAAGGCAGATAAGTCCATGGAAGTATTGTTCCAGGAGAAGATTTATTCATTCCTTCAGGACACAGGCGTAACTTTTGAAATCACCGTGGACCAACATATTGTCAAGGTGAAGGCATTTTACCTGGCGCCGGAGACTTTTGGTACCGCACCTATCTTTCTGTTGTCCACCGATCTTCCTGAAAACGACTATTTGGCTCAGACCACTACTCATCGGCTTTATGATTCGAATATTTCCACCAGGATTGCACAATACATCTTATTGGGAATTGGTGGGGCCAAATTGCTGGAGCTGATCGGTTTGAATCCAGATATTTATCATTTGAACGAGG
>JANQPK010000038.1 GCA_028289505.1 Cyclobacteriaceae bacterium | reverse complement strand
AAACCAAACTCCCTGCTGGTGGCTATGCTACTCCCAGCACCTACGAAGTTAATGGTAGGCAATATGTGGTGATCGCTTGTGGAGGAGGCAAAATGGGTACTAAATCCGGAGACTCGTATGTGGCCTTTGCCTTACCAGAGTAATATGATGCGTTTGATGGTGGATACTTCTACCATATAAACCATTACTTTTTTTAGGTTACTGGTTGGCATTCAATTACCTGAAAAAGTTATTTTCTTTTTTTTAAACCCTGAAACAAACCAGTTACAGGTACTCCCCTAGGACTATGATATCTTCACCTCCCAGCCCCATGAAGGATAAAAAAGAAGAGATCAACATTACCAATTCCTGCTGGATCGCAGGTTGAGCATTGAAACCGACTTAATACTAGGTGATTGAGCCCAGGACAAAAAGCCATTCACCTGCCTTACCATACCTGCAACTTACAAGTTCCCGTATTGTTCAGCATATTCGAGCATCTGCTGGGTGAAATCATCAGGGTATTCTACCCTAACATCTAAAACTTGATCATTCTCTATTACAGGCACTAACCTAGGATTTATAAAACCTCCATAGGGAGCTCCCTCCAGTGTGGATACCCGGTCCAGTACTTCCTGATGAAGCTCTGGATCCACCTTTACCCCGTAGTCTTCAATTAATGCCTTGGCTGCTTCAAAATCACCTTGTGATTTGATTCGCTGAACTTCTTTTAAAAGCTGGCCAAAAAGATCGCGCAGTTTTTGATAATCATTAACCACAAAGTAAGTCTTACTATCTCGTTGCACTTTTTCAATCACATTCTCCTTTTGACCTTTTTGATATGCCCATCTGGCAACAAAGGCCCGGTTTCTCATGTGGGCTTCCTCTATATCCTCGCCTAGTTGTAATCGACGCAATTGATACATTATTCCATTGGTGATGTAGGTGTCATATTCCGTTTTTCCTACCTCATCTGATGGCACCAACCCTAGTTCCTTAAGCTTAGGGTCCAGAATGTAATACAGTGCAAAAAGATCAGCCCTTCCCTCTTCCAAAGTAGATCTATAGTTTTTGAGTGTCTCTTTTGGGGTTCCTACCCTAGGCTCAAGTTTACCGGAAGCATGTCCCAATACTTCGTGTAATGCGGTAGATAACTTGTCGGCTAAACTTCCATACTTTTCAGATCGCTGTCTTTGCTCATTTGTCATCAAAAATTCTTCTTCGAAGCCACCGGCACTGGCCATTTTATAACCATCAATAATATTTCCTAGACTGACCGACTTAGAACCATAATTGGATCTAATCCAGTTGGCATTGGGTAGATTAACACCAACCGGAGTTGAAGGTGAAGCATCTCCTGACTCCCCGGCTACATTAACTACCTTGTAACTTACCCCTACCACGTTTTCCTTTTTATGCTGGTCCATTAAGGGTGCATTATCCTCAAACCATTGCGCGTTCTCCATCAGTACCTTCATCCTATCAGAGGCTTCGAAATCGTTGATTTCCACAATAGTTTCATAGGATCCATGATAGCCCAGCGGATCGTTGTATACTTCCACAAACCCTGTGATGTAATCAATATCTCCTTCAATGGCCTGTGACCAGGCAATATTATACTGATCCCATATCTCCAGATCTCCAGTTTGATAATATTCAATAAGCAACTTTAATGCATCCGCTTGGGCAGGATTCTCAGCCACTTCAACAGCTTGCCCTAACCATTCTACCATTTTTTCTATGGCAGCACCATACCGACCTCCTACTTTATACACATCTTCTCCGATGGACCCATCCTCATTGCGTATGATTTTAGAGTTCAGTCCGTAAGAAATCGGAGTTTCATCTTCCTTATCCGTAATACCTTCAAAGTATTTCTCCACTTCGGCTTGGGTAACATCAGGGTCATAGAAATTTACAGCAGATTCCAGCACCAGATCCACATCTGAGTCCAGGTTTACTTTCTTCGAGTCTTTTTCAGGATCAAACATTGCTTGTAAAGCTTCCTGGGATAGCGTAACACTGGAGGCTTGTAATAGTCCATCTAAATATTCTCTGGAGAACTCTGGTAAAAACTTATTCATGGAATAGTGGTGGTGGATTCCATTACTGAACCATATCCGTTTTAAATAGGTTTGAAACTGCCCCCATTCCTCGGTATTTCGATCACCACCATAATTATTATACACATGCTCCAAAGCTTTTCGGATTTCGAGATTATGTCGATAATTGATATCGTACATAATATCCCTCCCTTCCAGACCGGCTTGGACTAAAAAATAAACTAGTTTACGTTGTTGTGTACTCAATTTCTCCCATCCGGGTATGAGATACCGGTTGATTTGTACATCAGCAAACATTTCAGTCCGCCATTCAAAACCAGTAGTATCAGCGACCAGAGAAATCTCTGCGGATTCTGGTTCAGAAGACTGACAGTTATATATTGCGAGAGAAACCAGAAGTAATAGTACAATATTCAGTTTGCTCATGGTTAAGGTTATTGAATGCTGGTAAAACTTGTTTGAAACTGAAGTTACGAAAATTAACAATCTCTTGATCTTATGGTCAGTTCCACAGATAAACTTCATTTTAAATCGATCCTGGAAGTGGCAGCGCTTATTCAACGCCGAGAGGTCTCCCCCATTGAGCTTACGCTACATACACTACAGAGAATAAAGTCACTAGAACCTAAACTACATAGCTACGCCCTGCTTATGGAGGACGCGGCCCTCAATGCAGCTCAGACGGCTGAAAATGAGATTCGCAATGGTCATTATCGCGGTCCCCTGCACGGGATGCCCATTGCCGTAAAGGATCTTTGTTATACTCAGGGTATACCAACCAAAGGAGGCTTAAAGGTGCTGGAAGACTTTGTTCCTGAGTACCATGCTACGGTGATTACCAAACTGTTAGATGCCGGTTGCATTATTATGGGGAAACTCCATTTAACAGAGGGTGCTGTGGGTGGGTATCATCGGCAATTTCCAATACCCAGAAATCCCTGGGGAAATAATCTATGGCCGGGTGGATCTTCCAGTGGATCGGGAGTGGCAGTGGCTGCAGGGCTATGCTATGGAGCTCTGGGAACAGACACCGGGGGCTCCATTAGGTTTCCAGCCATGGCTTGTGGTATTACCGGATTAAAACTTCAATACGGGCGTGTGAGTCGTTATGGCATTCTACCATTGGCCGAAACCATGGACCATGTAGGACCCATGACCCGCACCGTGGCAGATTCAGCTCTTATTCTGGGAGCCATATCCGGAAAGGATAAACATGACAGCACCACCATTGAAGATAGCTTAACCAACATAATGGAGGATATCGACAAAAGTTTAATCGGATTTAGAGTTGGATACGATCCCATTTATAGCAGCGAAGGCGTGGACCCTGATTTAAATAATGCCCTTGATGCTGCTATGGTACAGCTTCGTACCTTAGGGGCAGAAATAGTGGAAATCAAAGTGCCAGATGTTAGTCTTTTAAGGGAAAACTGGAAAACCATTTGTACCTACGAGGCTGCTAAAGCACACGAGTCTCATTACCCATCTAAAGCAGCAGAATATGGTGCTTTTTTTGGGGATTTCCTGGAACACGGATATAACACCAGTAAGGAGCAATATTTAAGTGCCATGCAGTATCGATCTGAATTTAGTCAACAATTTAATTCTTGCTTATCTCAAGTAGATGCACTGCTGTGCCCCGGTGGTGGCATTCCTTTCGATTTTCCTAGAGAGTTGCTTTACCAATCCATGGATGTGATACGCCAGCACATGAATCCATATACCTATTTTCAATTTACCATCCCCGCCAATTTTTCTGGTCTGCCTAGTCTATCATTACCTTGTGGATTGTCTGCTAAAGGTATCCCTTACAATATGCAATTTGTAGGAAACCAGTCAGGGGAATCAACTATATGCCAGTTAGGTTATGCTTTCCAAAAAGCAACCAATTGGCATAGAAACCACCCTGACATTTAAAATAAAAAAGGCGAGTTTAACTCGCCTTTGGGTTGTAGAAAGATCACCTAGTTGGCAATCTATTACTAAACCGATGGTTGGTATCTCAGTGGCGTTCCCTCCACCGCGATCCAAGGATAAGATAGCAAACAGTGTGAAATATAGCAAGAATGGTGAGGTAGTTTTGTCGGGCAATTCAGGACACTTTCTGATAATTGTCCACTACTGTACTAAGATAATCCATACTTCTGCGTACCCACCGTTGTTCTTGGGCGATGGTTTGGGGTAAGTCATCCAACAAATCAGACCAAACCTCCAAGGTCAGGGAGTAAAAGTGCTGGTTGCCAGATAATCGATCCAACAAATTGGGGATATTGATAACACCGGAACCCGCTGGGCAGCCGCTTATGGTAAAGCCCATATTTGAGGGCACCCGTTTGATCACAAAATCCTTGACATGGAGGTTCAAGGTATATGGGGCAAGGTGCCGCATTGCTTCTTCTATTCCCTCCCCCGCACCTAAAGAGTTGGCAGTATCAAGACAGATGCCCACCATTCCCTGATCGGTAGATCTTATGATTGATGCCAGTTGCTCAGACCTGAATCGATCGTGATTTTCTATAGCCAGTTTTACCCCGCTTTTCTGTAATAAAGGTAACAATTCTTGGATATCCCGGATGATCTTTTCTACAGTGGGCTCAAAGGCTTTGTCATCAACTACCAGCCTCAGAAATGGTGCCTCAAACATTTGAGCAATTTCCAAGTATTTTTTGACCCGGTTTAAGCGCAGGCCCCTGGTACCCACTTCAACCGCCAAACCCAGTTTACTACAAACCTCTACCAATCGCTCTAGAGCTTTAGTTTTCATTTTGTGCAGGGGTAAATTATCGGCTATCTGAACTACCTCTGCGCCTTGGTCAGAAGCGGCTTTTACGAACTCAAACACATCCATTGGGTTTTCAGGTGATAATCCTGGTACCCCAATACTCCAAGCGTATGCGAACGACCCGATGCCTAATTTCATAGTGCCTGGGGTTGAGAAATCACCACGCGATAGCGTTTCCGTCTCTGAAAAAACCACCTGATGGTCCATCGGAATCGAGCGTAGCTGCCCAAACAATCCCCTTGGCTCCTTCCTCAACACTTCGTGGGGCCTGTGGTCCACCCATCTCGGTGCGAACCCATCCGGGGCAGACTGCATTAACCTTAATGCTAGAGGATTTTAATGCAGCTGCTAGTTGAATGGTCAACATATTCATGGCTGCCTTTGAAGTAGAGTATGCTGGTGTTCCCGGAGTGACATCATTTAATGAGCCGGCGCCACTAGAAACATTGACAATCCTTCCGGCCTCGCTTTTTTCAAGTAAACCCAAAAGGCTAACTGCAACCCGCCAGGCACCCAGGAAATTGATGTCTATGGCTTCTTGTACTACCTTCCAATTGGGACTGGTACTTGGATTGCCTAGATCGTAGTGTATTCCCGCATTGTTAACCAGCACATCCAACTTACCAAATTGCCCCTCAATATAATCCCTAGCTTTGGCAACACTACTATCACTGGTTACGTCCAAATCCAAGTAGGTGACATTCAGACCTTTTTTTGCCAATGAATCTGCTGCCACCCTTCCCACTTCTGAGCGTCTTCCGCTGATTATGGCATGAAAATCAAGTCCCGCAAGCTGGGCTACGGTTTCCAGTCCCAACCCTCTGTAAGAACCCGTAACTAGTGCTACTTTCTGCATTAAGCTTATCTAAGGTGGTTTACTATCTTTTCATCAAACGGCTTTACTGAGGATTTGAAATGGCCGACAAGATTCCCTTGTTCATCAATGAGAAATTTATTAAAATTCCACGACACCGAATAATTTTCAACACCATTTAATCTTTTGGTAGTGAGCCATTTGTATATAGGATGCTTATCACTTCCTTTTACCTTAATTTTGGTAGTCATGGGAAATGTTACGCCGTAATTTTTCCTACAAAACATCGCAATATCTTCTTCAGACCCGGATTCCTGAAACAGAAATTGGTTACAGGGGAATCCAATAATCACCAGTTTATCCTGGTAGGTGTCGTAAAGTTTTTGTAGGTCTTCGTACTGAGGTGTGTAGCCACATTTGGAGGCTACATTTACCAACAGCATCATCTTTCCCTGGTAATCCGATAAATCGACTACCTGATCACTGTTGAGTGCTTCA
>JANQPK010000452.1 GCA_028289505.1 Cyclobacteriaceae bacterium | reverse complement strand
GGTATCCAGGCGGAAGTTACTGTCAATGATCTATTGGAGAATCATAAATTTTATGGTGGGGTGCTAGCAACAACTGATTTGAGAAGCGGTGGTTATTATGGAGAATACCACTTCCTTAAGGACCGACTGGACTTTCACGGCGGCTTTAAGAGAAGAACCCTGTTCAGATCGGTAAATGACCCCATTGCTGATTATGACATCAAATACATCATGAACCGGATTGAGGTCGGTGTGAGTTATCCTATTAACATTCGCAGTAGAATCAGAGTAAGCCCATTTTATACTGGAACTAGGTCATTTGATCTCGATCCCACTAAGCTTAGTTTTCCACCGGGTACCCCGGGCCAGCCTGAACCCGCGGACACCCAAAGAGATTACCTAGGAGGACGGGTTGAGTATGTATACGATAATACAGTGGTAAACGGTCTAAACTTTGAAGGAACCCGATTGAAAGCGTTTTTTGAACACCATCAAGGAGTAGGAGATAGTGATTTAAACTTTAATACCTTTAAGTTGGACTTACGCCACTATCAGAAAATTCACAAGGAATTGATTTTTGCAGGTAGGCTGTTTTACGCAAGATCATTTGGTAATGATCCCAAAGACTTTCTGTTAGGAGGTATGGATAATTGGCTGTTTAACGACACTGACAATGAGAATAATGAGGGAGACCCATTATTTGATCCTATCGACCAGGACAATAGCGATATACTTTTTGTAGAGTACGTCACCAATATGCGGGGTTTTGATTACAATAAGTTTAGTGGCAACAATGCCCTATTGTTTAATGCAGAACTGAGATTTCCTGTGATAAGGTTCTTCAATAGCGGCCCAGTTGCCTCCAACTTCTTTCGAAATCTCCAACTGATAGGTTTTTATGATCTGGGTTCAGCGTGGACTGGAAACAGTCCCCTGGCGGATGAGAACAGTTTAAACACAGAAATCATAGAAGCTGGTAATTTCAGGGCCAGAATTAATAATTTTGGCAGTGCATGCTTGGCTAGTTATGGAACTGGCGAAAGAACAGTACTCTTGGGTTACTATTTGAAGTTCGATGTTGCCTGGCCTATCGAAGACTACGAGGTAGGCTCTCCCCAATTCTACCTAACCTTGGGTTACGACTTTTAAACTCCCTCTTTCTTGCATTTCACCAAGAATGAGTGGTATATTTCTGACAATTCTACTGGTCTATGATTAAATCGATGACGGGCTATGGCTTAGCCCAATTGGAGAACGATACCTTAAGCGTTAGTGTTGAGATTAAATCCCTAAACTCCAAATTCCTGGATACACAGATTAAACTTCCAAAGGTCTATTTTGATAAGGAAGTTGAAGTTCGAAAGATCGTTACCGAAAAACTGGAACGTGGAAAAATTGCCGTTAGTATTACCTATGAACGCAAAGATGATCCAGCTCAAGTCACCATAAATAAAAAGCTACTGAAGTCATACTACCAGGAAATTAGTGAAATAGCGTCAAAGCTGGAGGCCTCCAAAGAGGGAATTCTAGGCCTGGTATTGGATTTCCCCGATGTAATTCGAGCCCAGGAATCTACCGACAAATTGGAAGACCACTGGAGTCAATTGAAAGATGTTCTTGCAGAGGCTTTGGTAAAGTGTGATGATTTCAGGGTAACAGAAGGTGCCACCCTAAAGAACAAATTGGTGGTTTATATTGACAGGATTGAAGCTTATTTGACCAAAATAGAAAAATTCGATCCGGCGAGGCACGACGCTATAAAACAGCGGTTGGCGCAGCGATTAACTGAGATCGAGTCATCCGAAAAGTATGATCAGAATCGGTTTGAGCAGGAAATGATCTATTACATAGAAAAGCTGGATATCAGTGAGGAGAAAGTAAGGTTGAAGTCCCATCTGGATTATTTTCTGGAGATATTAAGCGAAAGTGAATCAAAAGGGAAAAAGCTCTCTTTTCTCAGCCAGGAAATGGGCAGGGAAATCAATACCATCGGATCGAAGGCAAATGATGCCGGTATTCAGAAGTTGGTGGTAGGGATGAAAGACGAGTTGGAAAAGATCAAAGAGCAGTTGCAGAACATTTTGTAAAAAAAAATCCCGCAACAGTGCGGGATTATTCTTTTGATTTCCTTTTCTAATTCAGCTTGAATATGATTGGCAACTGCATCCGTACTCTTACAGGTCGACCCCTTTGTTTTCCGGGTTTCCAGTTTGGTGCACCGCTCAGTACCCGCTTCGCTTCCTCATCACAGCCAGCTCCGATTCCCTTAAGAACCTGCACGTCGGTAATCTCGCCTTCCTTACCTACTACGAAAGAAACATATACTTTACCTTCAACGCCCATTCTTCTTGCTTGTGCGGGATATTTCATGTTTTTACTAACAAACTCGTAAAAGGCCTTCATACCACCAATAGGAGCTGGTTGATCTTCCACAAATTGGAATATTTCATCAGCAGCTTCTTCTTCGGGCGCTTCTTCGAATACCACGTCTTCAATTACCGTCTCTTCAGTAACCTCAACGTCCAAGTTTACCTCGATTTCTTCTTCGATTTCTTCTTCGTCAGGGACTTCGATGATTTCTGGTGGTGTTACCTGTGGGGGAGGGGGAGGTGGCTGCTCGGTAATGGGAATATCCTGTAATTCTTCAAAATCAGCATCTAGTGTTCCTAGATTAACCAAATCGTTATCGTCGTATGACCTCCACTCAAATGCCATAACTGTCAATAACAAGCTGGCCATCAATCCGATACTCATGTAAAAAGCTGATTTTTTAAACAAGTCGGCTTCTGGATTTTTCTTTAGTTCCATAGTATTATTAATGTTTTTTTAAACCGGCACCTCGCCTTCTAACCAAATATACGAAAGAATTTAGCTATTGCCCAACCCCTTTGTTTAGTTTAACAAATTGAATGTGTATAAAATTCCCGGCCAATTGCCTCTAAGTAACCTATCGCTTTAATTGAGTTTAAAGAAAATCGGCAGCTGCATCCGAACCTTAACCGGGATTCCTCTTTGCTTTCCAGGTTTCCATTTAGGCGCACCACTCAAAACACGTAACGCTTCTTGATCACAACCTGCTCCAATACCTTTAAGCACTGTAATGTCTGTTAGTGAACCGTCTCTTTCCACTACAAAGGTAACGAATACTTTCCCTTCAATGCCCATTCGTCGAGCTTGAGCAGGGTATTTCACGTGTTTACTGATATACTCGTAAAAGGCTTTTGTCCCTCCAATCGGTGCCGGTTGCTCCTCTACTACTATATGTACTTTATCGGTAGGTTCCTCTTTTGGTGAGTCTTCATATATAACATCTAGTATCTTATCATCTAGCATAGTTTCCGTATCCAGATCAATATCGATAACATCTTTGATTATTTCGTCATCGGGGACCTCCATAATCTCCGGGGGTGTAACTTGTGGAGGCGGAGGTGGAGGATGTATTGTAATTTGAATATCCTGAAGCTCCTCGGAGTCATCAGTTAGCATTTCAGGAAAGATCATTTTATTAACCTCCAGTGATTTCCATTCAAATGCGGTATTGATAAGCATGAAACTAATCATCAATCCGATACTCATGAATAGGTTTGACTTTTTTCTTAAATCTACTTCTGGGTTTTTTTTAAGCTCCATAACGAGTGAATTTAAAGTGATAACAAAATTGGTAGCTTACATAAGATACTAAATTTCTGTGAATTCAGGTGGGTTCTATTTTGCTTTACGCAACCCTGTATAGGCAAAACAGCCGAATACTGCTCCCAATCCATCAGCTACTAGATCCACTAAATTAAACTCCCTGCCTGGAACAGCTAATTGCACCGATTCCATTAGCAGTCCATAGATCGAGGTGGAAATGATGACTATGAGAATAGCATTTCTATTGATGTTGCCCATTTGCAAATGCTTGTGCCTCAACATCAAGAAACTCAGTCCTGCAAACAGAAAAACATGCACCAGCTTATCCGGCGAAAGACTCCAGTCTGGAGGTTTAGGAATTCGATCGGTTGGCATTATGTGCAACCCAAAAATTACTACTGCCCACACTACTGCGGTCCAATAGCTCTTGAATTTCATTGATCAGGCACCAATTAGGGTTGAGTACTCTGAACTTTGAATCAGTGAGGATTGGTCTTGATCGTTTAGTTCAATCTTAATCATCCAACCTTTGCCGTAAGGATCTTCATTGACGGCTTCAGGGCTTTGTTCAAGATCTTCATTAACTTCCAAAACGGTACCGCTTACGGGCATAAAAAGGTCTGAAACCGTTTTCACTGCTTCCACTGTTCCGAAGATTTCTCCACTTGCTATTTCTTCACCCAAGGTTTCAATTTCAATGTAGACGATATCCCCCAACTCCTGTTGGGCAAAGTCAGTAATCCCAACTAGGGCGGTCTTTCCATCCTCTGAGATTTGGACCCATTCATGATCCTGGGTGTACTTCAAATTTTCGGGAATATTCATTTAGATCAGTTTATTCAAAAATACATTCTTTTTACAAATGGGGAAACTTTATTGGGCCAAACTAAAACTGATTTGAGTGCCAAATCGAGTGGTGGCTCTCTTGAAGGAATTGGTAACCTTGGGTTCGTTTATGTTCCTTTCGAAATACAATTGCACGTTCAGCCGGTCGTTAACCACATAGCTCACGGTTGGACTAAGCTGAAAATTCAAATTTCCGCTGGTAACCGTGTTGGACTCCTCAATTTTGCGTTGTATGGTTTCACTATCACCAATACTCATTGCCAGTCGAAAAGTTAAATCGTTCTCCAAGGTTACATCCTTACCACCGATTTTCCAGGGTATCTTAAACCCTGCTTTCCTATAACCCACATCTAACACAAAATCGGACCTGTTAAGCTCTGTAACCTGGGCATTGGACATCTGCAGTGCCAGGTTGCGCTCCATACGATACTCAATTCTGAAATCCAATCTGCTTTTGGTCCTAAGATTAACGCCAACAAGCGGGGCAAATCTTTCTGTTATTGCCACTTGATTGATAACGTAAAGTGGAACCCATTCGCCGTTATCATTGAACACTGAGGCCAGCGGATAGTCTTCTACATCATTGTCCAAGGTGATCAGGTCGGGGTCCAGATATTGACCTGATGCCGTATAACCAATGACATCATAGGTTGAGGTATAACTATGGGTGAGATTTACTGAGGAAAAGACTTCCGCCATTTTAGGAATCTTACTTAATCCTGCATAATCGAGCCTCCAATTGGGTAGTGGAGTTTTGGGGAAAGGTGTTAGATTGATGGTGTTGGCATCCTTTCCGGAATATGCCGCTAAAAAGGCCGGTATTAGCACATCCTGGCTTTGAGGGCCGTATGAGCCTCCAGGGTTACTGTTTTCTGATGACAGCCGCTGTTCAATAATACTGATATTACTTTCAAATTCTTCAAACACCGGACTGCTATTATCCCCACGGCTTCCCCTGAAAGCAGTGTTCAAGGTAAAATAGGAAATACTGTAGCTACCGCTTCGGGTCGGGTTGAAACTGGCTATGGTTTCACGATCATCATCAAATCGGAAGATCTCGTTGTAGATAGCAGTCTTTAGTTTGCGCATACTCACATCAATTCGGAGATCACGCAAGGGTTCGACTCTCCCGGTGATGTTGAGGTCGATGGTATTGGACTGGCCGAAAGGTTGAGTAAGAAAGGGACTGGGTGCTAACCAATCGTTTTCTACTACTCGGTCTTTGATTGCCAAGGACTGACTGCCTAATACAAATGACCAACCCGGTGCATTAAAGCCTCTGTCCATGCCAAACAAATGAGCGTCAGGCATAAAACCTGCCAATATGGTTCCCTCTCGCCTGCTGTAGGTAGCATTTACGGATCTCAGTGACATAAGAATCCGCAGTGCCGTAGTCAAAAGCCCACTACGGGATACTTGGGTGGTGTCGTTTGGATCAGGTCGCGATCTAGTTGGTTGGTTCAAATCCTTGAGTAAGGTTATCTTGTTATAAAGCTTAACCAAATCAATGCGGCTGGTCACATTTCGATCCCTGTTGTTTTGAATCACATTGCCAAGAGTATCTTTCTGATTAGCTTCATTGAAAGGGTTGAAGGCCCCAGCAGCCCAAGAATAATTGATGTTGTATCCAAGATCTGCATTGATCCAGTCGGTAAATGGAATTTTGTCCAGGGGTAACCTGTAATTAATGCCTATGGTCTGATCAAAGTTTTTCAATCTTCCCAAATCATAAAGATTGTTTTTCACCTGATCACGTTTTTCGTCGGTATCGAGCTCGCCTTCTGGCTCATCCACAATGGCCAAGGCTCTGGCCGAATAATCCAATGATAAATTTCTGGATAAGTTCCACCGCAGGTTGTACACCCTGGTGAAGGTGAAGATCTTCTCAAAATTAGGTTCAATGCCGTCGATGGTCAGATTGTTGTTTTCATCTACACCCCATAACTGGGTTTTGACGAAACGTCGGTCTACATCTGCCCGGAACGAAAAATTACTGGGAATGGGAGAGAAATTAATATCCTTAATCATTTGTAGATAGGGCGAATTGAAGGATTGCGAGTTCTGAAATGGAGCGAAACTCCACTCCTTGGGACTGAAGTTGTAAGACAACGCACCTTTATAGGACCGATAAAGGTAAGTCTCCATTTGGTAGCTGCTGCGATTAATATCGCTAAAAGCGTAGGTAAAAGAGAAGTTCTCAATATCATAGACCCTTGATTTGGTATCCGGATTGACCTTGACTTTTCTAACATTGGTAAAATTGAGACTTCTGCGGGTGGTATTGTCCTGGGCAATCTTTTTGTATCGTTCACGTTCATCTTCGTCAGCAATGGATCCCAGTGAGTTCTCCAGCGTGATATCGGGATCCCTAGGATCGAACTGAGGGGTTATGGTAGATTTTTGATAACTGGCAAACATGGGAATTTGTAGACCCAGTTTTTCCGGGAGGAACTTATCGAGACTCAAATTGGCAGACACATCAAATTCCGTGGTTTCCTCCCGGGTA
>JANQPK010000451.1 GCA_028289505.1 Cyclobacteriaceae bacterium | reverse complement strand
CGTAAAGTCATGGACCGGGTGATTCGATTTATGCGTGACCAGATTTACGGTAAAGCACTGAGTTTCACCATGAGATACCGGCTGATTTCGTTGGCATTCCTGGTTGGATTGTTTCCGGTGGTTTTCGGTCTGTTGGCTGGAGGAATCATCAAATCCACCTTCTTTCCCAATATTCCTTTTTCTGGCTTCAGTGTTAACCTTACCATGAAATCCGGTACCCCGGAAAAACAGACCGAAGAGTTGTTGAAGCGATTTGATAAACAAATTTGGGAACTCAATCAGGAACTTAAACAGCAGTATGAGGAAGAAGAGGACTTCGTTAGCTACACCTTTGGTAACATGGGAAGTTCTTCTGACGGTGGTGAAAATGGAGGTCATGTGGGCAGTGTTCAGGTCTTTCACCGAGATCTGGATGGAGACCCCATCGACGGATTTGAGCTTATCAGCAGGGTAAGGCAGAAAATCGGTACTGTCCCAGAGGCAGAAAAACTGACGGTGGGTGGGTTTATGCGCTTCGGCAAGCCAGTGGCGGTGAGACTGCTGGGCAAAGACCTGGACGAACTGGAAGCGGCTAAGGAATATCTAAAGGCTGAGTTACGCAATATTCCTGATCTCAAGGATATCAATGATGATTTGTTAGTAGGCAAGAGGGAGATTGAGATAGACCTGAATCAGCAGGCCTACTTTTTGGGAATGACCCACGACGAAGTTACCAAGCAAATCAGGCAAGGATTTTTCGGAGAAGAAGTACAGCGTTTACAAAAAGGAAGCGATGAAGTCAAAGTTTGGGTGCGATATCCGGGATCTGGCCGGGTGAGTATTGGTCAACTGGAGAAAATGAAGGTTAAGGACTACCGCAATGATTCTGAATATCCGGTAAACGAATTGATCACCTACAATATAGAAAGAGGAGTGTCGTCCATCAGGCATTATCGCACCAGTAAGGCAGTTACAGTAGAGGCCGACCTGATTGACCCCTATGCGGAAGTTCCGCCAATAATGGAACAGGTCAATACCCAAATCATCCCTGAACTATTACAGAGATACCCTGGAGTGAAAATTGATCTGGGAGGTCAGTCAAGGGAGAGTGAGCGAGCTCAGGCTGAGATCTTCCAGTATTTTGGCATTGCCTTCCTGGTTATCTTTATCATGATTATACTGGCCTTCAAATCGTTTTATCAGGCAGTACTGGTAATGATCATGATTCCACTATCCTGGCTGGGTTCTGTGGTTGGTCATGGCATCCAGGGTATTCCAGTGAGCCTGTTTAGTGCATGGGGATTGGTGGCATTGAGTGGGGTTATCATAAATGATGCGGTGGTATTCCTGGACCGGTTTAACCGCAATTTAAAGGAGGGACAGTCTCTCTACGATGCAGCCTACAGTGCAGGCATCGCCCGTTTCAGACCTATCGTACTGACTTCATTAACTACGGTGTTGGGACTTTTTCCGCTGCTGGCAGAAAAGAGTTTCCAGGCCCAGTTCCTGATCCCAATGGCTGCTTCCATTGCCTATGGAGTATTAATAGGTACGGCCATAATACTGCTGTTTTTCCCGGTAATGATATTGATTTTCAACGATATCCGGAGAGCAGCTAAATGGTTATGGACCGGTAAAAAACCTGATGCCGAGAGTGTAGAACGGGTGATTATTGATATGAATAAAGATCATATTTTTGATGATAATGGGAGTGAAATTCCCCTGGAAAAGGACCAGGAGGGCATAACCGTATGAGAATTGCCGTAGCATTAGTACTGTTATTCACCACTCTTCATGGTTTTTCACAGGAGCAACTCAGTTTGTTACAGGCCATTGAGCTGGGCTTGGCCAATAATTTCGGCATCCGGATTGAAAAGCAGAACCAGCAGATTGCCAGGAATAACAATAATTGGGGTCAAGCTGGGCGCTATCCGGCCATCGATATCACCATGGGCCAGAATAACACTATAACGGATATTGATAATCCCGCTTCTTTCCTTCAGGGTCAGGTTAGTTCAAACGACCTCAACCCGGTAATCGCTGCCAGGTGGATTATTTTTGATGGTTTCAGGGTAAACATCACAAAGAGGCGTTTAGAGCTATTGGAGACTCAAAGTGATGGCAATGCCCAGATCGTTATAGAAAATGCCGTACAAGCCATTGTAGAGGCCTACTACGCGGTTCTACTGGAGCAGGAGCGACTTGAAGTTCTGGGGGAGATCTTAACCTTATCCGGCGACCGATATCAGCATGTGCTGATTCGAAAGGATTTGGGTAGTGCAGTGACCTTTGATATTCTGCAGGATAAGGATGCCTATCTGACTGACTCTTCAAATTACGTGCTGCAAGAGTTGGTTTATGAGAACGCTCATCGGAATCTCAATTTGTTGTTATCTGAGGACTTGAACAAACGGTTTTTGCTGACTGGTACCTTGAATAATCCCACCCACACTTACAGTTACCAGGATTTATATGCTAAGATGACCAACAGTAACAGCAATTTGAGGAATCAATACGTTAATCAGGAGTTGCTGCGCAATACCACCGCCCTCAATAAAGCGGACCGCAGTCCCACTTTGGATTTAGGCTTTGGATATTCCTACACCAGGAACTGGCAGGATCTAAGTGAAGCTGTTTTTGGTGGTGGTGAAAGTGGCCCTGAGGAGGTAATTAAATCACGAACTACTAATTATTTTGCCAATTTCACTCTGGCATTTACCTTGTTTGATGGGGGGCGTATAAAAAGACAGATCAGGAATGCTCGTATTCAGGAGGCTATGGGTAACCTGGAAACGGAGGAATTGAAGCTAGCATTACACAACGATTTACTCAGTGCGCTTGATCGCTACAATGTAAGGAAGAAGCTGCTGGAAATATCCGAAGAGAGCCTGGAAAACGCCTCTTTAAACCTTGATTTATCGGAAGAACGCTACAAGAACGGTACTATTAATTCGTTCAACTATCGCGATATCCAGGTAAATTACCTGCAAGCCGCTCTGCGCAACCTGCAATCAAAATTCGATTTGGTACAAACCGATACCGAGTTACTGAGGCTGACCGGCGGAATATTGAACGCCTATCAGCCAAACTAGAGCAGACCTTTCATAGGTAAATGTCAAATATCAAATCCCAAGCAACAAGTAAGCACCAAATTCCAACTGACAAAAGGGAAATTCCAAGTATCAAATGCCAACGGACAAGTAAGCACCAAATTCCAACTGCCAAGCAACCCAAAACCCGAAACCCGAAACCTGCAACCCGAAACCTGCAACCCGCAACCCTTAACTAAAAAAGTTCTATCTTAACGCGATGACGAAATCCAGGATTTTAATCGTAGACGACGACCCGGCTTTTGGATTGATGCTGGGCACTTTTTTGGAGAAAAATGGCTACCAGGCGCTAAAGGTGCAAACCGGAAAAGACTGCATTAGGGAATTAGCCAACCACGAATTTAGCCTGGTGTTGACCGACCTGAGACTCCCGGACATCACAGGTATTGAAGTCCTCAAACATATCAAGCGACATAACCCAAAAATGCCGGTAGTGCTGATGACTGGATATGGGGAGATTAAAACTGCGGTTCAAGCCATTAAACTGGGTGCATATGAGTATGTATCCAAACCAGTCAACCCAGACGAGATACTGATGATTATAAATACCTTGCTTGATCCTAATCCCAAATCGGAAAAAGATCGATCGGTATCAGGGTTTGAATACCTGGTGGGTAAAAGCCAGGCCGCCAAAACGCTGGAGCAGCATCTGGCACTGGTGGCCCCCACCAACATGTCGGTCTTGATCAAAGGCGAAAGTGGCACCGGTAAGGAATATGTTGCCCGTAAAATTCATCTGATGAGTGCACGGAATAAAAAACCATTTGTAGCCTTGGATTGTGGAGCACTCAGCGATGAGTTAGCCGCCAGTGAGTTGTTTGGACATATAAAAGGATCATTCACCGGAGCCATCGGAGATAAAACCGGACAGTTTGAGCTGGCACATGGTGGCACCTTGTTTTTAGATGAAATTGCCAATCTGAGTTATCAGGTTCAAATTAAGTTGCTGCGTGCCTTACAAGAACGCATGATTCGTAAAGTGGGAGGAAAGCATGATATCCCCATCGATGTCAGAATTATCGCAGCATCGAATGAGGACCTTAAAGTAGCGGTTGGGGAAAAAGGGTTTCGCGAAGATCTCTATCATCGCTTGAACGAATTCAGCATGGAGATTCCCCCATTACGAGAAAGGGGAGAGGATATTAGCTTATTTGCTCAATACTTTCTGGAGAAGGCAAACCATGAGCTGGGAAAAAATGTAGCTAGGTTTAGTGTCGAAGTATCTGATTTGTTTCTCCAATACCCTTGGCCGGGTAACCTCAGGGAAATGAAAAACATCATAAAGCGTGGGGTGCTGCTTTGCCATAACCAAGAGATTCAATTGGAGCATTTGCCTTCTGAACTGTCTAAGCCGCTGACCAAAACCCAGTCAATCGCATCGGGAGATTTACGCAGTCAAACGGAGTCTCAAGAGCGGGAGATCATTTTAGCTACCCTTGAAAAAACCAAGTATAATAAATCAAAAGCTGCTGATATACTTAATATTGACCGCAAAACTCTGTATAACAAGTTGAAGCAATACGGAATAAATACTTGACAGTTAACAATTAACAGTTGGCAGTTGGCAGTTGGCGGTTGCTAGTTGGCACGTTGGCTAAAAATGTGGATTCTGGTACCAAATAACCCCTAAACCTTTACTAACGGTGCCGTAATTCTCCTCGCAGGTCAATACATCAAGATCGCCGTCACCGTCAAGGTCCAACAGTTCTAACCGGTCAAATTTATATCCTTCCGGACCACTTAAAGGATGCCAGCTCCAATGCCTTTCCATCGGTGTATTGTGGTATGATAGCCAATAGATGCCGGACTTGGAATCATCGCCCATGGTATTAGAGCTGAATACGATATCAGGTTTTCCATCCAGATCCATATCGGCCACTTTCACTGCCTTAGCAAACCCAGTGATATCTGGAATTGGGATTTTATGGCTGCTCCAGTTTAATCCGCTAGTATCCAGTTTTCTGATTGATATCTGCAATTCTAACCCCATCAGCACCGCTA
>JANQPK010000450.1 GCA_028289505.1 Cyclobacteriaceae bacterium | reverse complement strand
CACCCGGGTAATTCCCTCTACGATATCATCCACATAAGTAAAATCCCGTTGCATATCTCCGTGGTTGAATACATTGATGGGCTTACCGGCCAAGATATTCTCGGTAAATAAAAACAAGGCCATATCAGGACGGCCCCAGGGACCGTAGACCGTAAAAAATCGCAGTCCGGTAGTGGGCATACCATACAAATGCGAATAACTATGGGCCATCATTTCATTGGCCTTCTTAGTGGCGGCATAAAATGATACCGGATGCTCCGTGGCCTCCTCTTCCTTAAAGGGATTGTCGGTATTTAAGCCATACACGGAACTGGTGGAAGCGTATACCAAATGCTTCACTCCGTTATGTCGGCATCCTTCCAAGATATTGAGAAAGCCGGTGATGTTACTATCTACATAAGCCTCAGGATGTTTCAACGAATACCGTACCCCAGCCTGGGCTGCCAGATTGATCACATAGTCAAATTGTTCCTGCTCGAATAAAGCTTTGATGCCTGCTGCGTCCGATAGGTCCAACTTCACAAAACTGAAATCAGGATTTCCTGAGGTCTTCTTACTGTATTCCAACTGCTGTGCCTCAATGCCCAGTCGTTTCAAGCGGGCATACTTCAAGCTCACATCGTAGTAATCGTTGATCACATCAAGTCCCACTACCTCAAATCCTTTTTCCAGTAACCTGAAAGCGGTGTGGTTGCCGATAAAGCCGGCGGTACCGGTCAATAATACTTTAGATTTTGCCAATGGTATGGATTTTTCTGCTTAAAAAATGTATTAAACCAATGCGGCTAAGTTAACACAATCACCCACTAAAGACTAAGAACTAAAAACTAAAAACTACTGATGTAATCTTCTTTCCAGAATCCAAAATTCCTTCAGGGCTTTCAAAAAATCTTCCATCTCCGCTAAGGGAATCATATTGGGCCCATCACTCCTGGCTTTATCGGGCTGAGGGTGTGTCTCTATAAAGAATCCATCCACCCCGGCCGCAGCTGCCGCTCTTGCCAGGTGTGGCGCAAATTCCCTTTGTCCTCCGGAACTACCCCCTGCCCCTCCCGGTTGCTGCACGCTATGGGTGACATCAAAGATCACCGGGGCAAATTGTCTCATGATGGGCAGTGCCCGGATGTCCACCACCAGATTGTGATAGCCGAAGCTCACCCCGCGTTCCGTGAGGGTGGCATTTGGATTGCCGGTACTATGGATTTTCTCCACTGCGTACTGCATATCCTCGGGAGCCATAAACTGTCCCCGTTTGATGTTTACCGCTTTGCCAGAGTGGCCTGCAGCCAGCAATAAATCGGTCTGACGGCATAAAAACGCGGGAATTTGCAGCACATCCACCATTTCCGCCATCAGTGGCACCTGGTAGGACTCATGCACATCGGTGACTACCGGCACCGCCAATTCCTGCTTTATCCTGCTAAATATGTCCAGCGATTCCTCAATTCCTATACTGCGAAAGGATCCCGCTGAGGTGCGATTGGCCTTGTCGAAGGAAGCCTTGAATATGTATTGAATCTCCAGTTTATCACAGGTCTCTTTCAGGCTGCTGGCTACCTGGTAACAGATGTGGTAGTCTTCTACCGCGCAGGGACCTGACAGCAATACCAGTTGATCGCTTCCGATTTTGATTTGAGTAGTGAGATCTACAGGGTTTGCTGCCATTTTGATCCGGTCAGGGTTAAGGACAATAATACGAGAAATATCCTTAAAGCGCGGCAGTCACCCGCAAGATTCCCTGCATGGTGGTATGGTGGCCAGGAAAGGTGCACACAAACTGATAGTCTCCAGGCTCTTGGGGAACTTCAAAATAAATGGTCTCGGATGACTCCGGCTGTAAAACCTTTAGGTAGTACAGCACCTGCTCCATATCGGGTACATACTGCTGAGCCTCACCGTCCAGCCCCAGTTTCAGGGCAATCTCCCCTACCGTATTGGCCTGTCCCGGCTCAGTGATCACCAGGTTGTGCAGCATGTCGTCGTCGTTCTCCAAGGTAAGCTTTACTTTCTGCCCCGGTTTTAAGTTAATCACCTCGGTATCGTATTTGAGCCCCGGAAGGGTCTTGATGGCAATCTCCTGGTCTGGTCCTGAAGTCCAGGAGGTGGGCATTTCAGTGGGATTTTTAGCCCTATCCAGCTTGTTGTTAGCTGCCTGCGGCTCTGAAGATGCCAAGCCTTGGGTAATGGCTTCCCCTCCACCTGGAATTTTATTTAGAGTAAAGTATCCGTGATCATGAAGCAGTGCTTCTCCGTTGACCGATCTCAATCCTGGCGCCCTTACCTCATAGATATAGCCTTTGCGCAAGCCATCCAAATGCAATATTGCTGACCTCCCATCTGCTGCTGCGGTAATTTTCCTGATGGTACGGGTTTGTTTGTCTTGTACTGGACTGCCATAATGATGATGATACAAGTAGGTAAAATCGGTAATTTCGTATGAGTCGGGATTTTGTAAGCGCTCTTGGTCCACTGGCTGAGTAAACTCCACCCGAAGCCCCTGCTCGTGAGCGCCTATACGCTTCATCTCAAAAGGTGTTTTACCAGTCCACACCATTCGTTCCAAGGCAAATGGATCCTTGCCACCGGATGACCAGCCGCGACTGGTACTTCCTACATAAACCGCCCGGTGATCAGGATCCCATTGCAGCCTGAGCACCCCGGAATTAAACCCGTTGGCGAACGGAAAGCAAGCTCCCTGATAAACACCGTCTACCCGTTCCAGGACTACTCGCATGATCTTACTGCGCCCCTGGTCTCCTACCAGGATTTGGCCACTGAAAGCCTCACCAAACTCATCTTCAAGGTTGATAAAGCCAGAGGTTGAGGTACCCATCACCCCATGGGGAAACCAAACCGCCGGCAGTTTTAGTTCCTCTACTTCTTGGGCATATTCATAAAGGGTGAGGCCTCTGGTATCATCAATAGCATCCGGCTTTAATTGCAGCGGCGAGCCTTCCCTGTTAGTCCAACGAAGCCCTTCCGGATTACCGGCAAAATCTCCTGTCTCAAGATGGGTCATACGGCCTGATCCTACCCAATCTCCTTGGTTTTCAGTATAAAATACGTCGCCCTGGGCGTTGTAACCAAAACCTGCTGGGGAGCGCAATCCAGTGGCAATGGGCTCCAGCTTACCTTCCTTAGTGATCTTTACCAGCCAGCCCCGCCACTCGGATAGACTGGCACCGTAGCCAATCCAACCCAGGTTCAGGGTAACCAGCATGTCCCCCTCAGGGGTAAATACCGGTCCATAAGAATATTCGTGATAGTTACCCGCCAAGTCCCAGCTGTAAAGCGCTTCATATCGATCGGCCTTGCCATCCTGGTTGGTGTCCGTAAGCCGGGTCAGTTCACCTCGTTGTGCGCAGTAAAAGGAGCCATCTTTGAAGTTTAGACCCAAAGGTTCGTGGAGCCCATGTGCATAACGGGTAAACTCCGGAGTAGCGGAACCTGGGTTTTTCAATACCCAAATTTCTCCTCGGCGGGTTGCCACCCCCAGGTTGCCCTGGTCATCAAAAGCCAAACCTCCTACCTCAAGCACAATACCCTCAGGAGTGCTAATTTTCTCAATCTTCCAGTAGTCGCTTTCACTAGATTGTGCAAATGAAGCAGAACCTACAAACAGCAAGAGCAACAGCAACAGCATACAGCATAGCAGTCCACTAGTCCGTGGGGTAGGTATACAACATATTAACTTGATTTTCATATCGACATCAGGTATTTACCACAGAATGGCATAGGTAATTTCTTTTGAATTGTCCGTCAACGGAATCAGCATTTCCGCTCCCTGCGGTTGATTCCGAATAATGGGTTCAATATTAGTTTCCAGACGCAGGTAATACGCCCCTCCTACCGAATAATAGCCATTGCCCACTTCCTGTATGTATTCGGCACTGGCAAGGCGGGTAAATAGATCTTCTACCGGATGCTGCACGCTGATGGTACGTAGCAGTTCCTGGTTCTCGGCATCGGCCAGATACCGGTCAGACACCAAGGACTGCCCCACCTGGTATTGAAAGATTGGCAGCTGGGACTGGTCGATCTCATAGCGTGTGAAGTTTAATTCAGGGCCATATTCAGATGGATAAATTGCATCTGGCTCTTCCAAAACCGCAGCCAGCAAACCTGCCTGGGAGGCTACTGCCATTTCTGTGGGCCGTAATAATTGTTCGTGTCCACGGTGATACCACATGTCGGTAACATCAGCGAAATCGCCCCTCCAGAATTGCACCAGGCTGCCCCGACGCAAATCAACCGAATAGTGTAAACCTTCAGGATTGCCAATAGAGATGGCATGGGTGAGCTTCTTACCCTGATGCATTACAAAACTTCGCACCATTTCAGGGGCATCTTGAGGTTGAATGGTAATAGGAGGCGGGGCATCAGCATTCAGTTTGGGTACCCGACTCAGCAACGATTGCTTTTTCATTTCAGGTCCTTCGTACATCAGGGTCAAACCTTGCCCCCAGTTGTTGTTAAAATAATCGAGCTTAAGATCATGCAGTCCTGCTGCCAGCGTAATCAAGCCTGACTTGGGTTCGTAATCGTGCTTACCGTCGTTATCTATCAGCATGTCCCCGTTGATAAACAGCTGGGAACCATCATCGGAATAGACGGTAAACAAATAATCGCCAGGCTTATCCACTTCCAGCTGTCCTCTAAAGATGTAAGCTACCCGCTCATCCCGGTCTGACAAGGTTTTGTAAACCAATGAATCGGTAGTGCCTTCCCGAGTCACCTTTAAGCTGTCAAACTGCGGCAGTTGGGTCAAGGGTCCATCGAT
>JANQPK010000449.1 GCA_028289505.1 Cyclobacteriaceae bacterium | reverse complement strand
AGTCAAACCCTGCGTTGTGTGCTACTAGAATATGATTTTTGGTGAACTCATCAATTTCTGAGGCAATATCTTTGAAAGTTGGTGCTGAGGATACCATATCATTGGAGATACCTGTTAGTTGGGTGATAAAAGTGGGTATCGGTCTTTCAGGGTTTACCAAACTGTGAAATTCATCCAGAACCTGGCAACCATCAAAACGATAAATAGCCACTTCTGTAACCCTATTTCGCAGTGCAAATCCTCCAGTGGTTTCAAGATCAACTATTGCGTACATCAAAGATTATGCTGATTACGTTGAATAGTACGTAAGGTCAACCTGAAGGTACTTTGAATCTCTTTTAAGATTCGTTGGTATTCCTTTACTATGGTTCCCTTGTAATAGTTATCTGGCTTACGCCTGTACATATTATTGTAGGTGCGAGTGGAACGGTCTCTTAATCCATTAAGTTCTTTATCTAATTCCAGACGCTTACTCCGAGTTTCCAATAAAACAAAGCGATCATTACGGTCATGACGGTATACATTGGTAATGTGATAGCTAGGGATTGTGAAGTCACGAATCAGTATATTAGTATCTTGTAGTAATCGTTCTTTGTCGTAATCTAATATAGTGTGTAACCGCTTAGATTTGAGTACCCTTTGATGAGAATGGCGATGAAGATAAAGGTGGTCTATATAGCGCTGATGCAGATCACAACGTAGCACTACATCTTTAACACTAATCAGTAGAGAGTCGGTATTATCTGCAAAGCATTGTAATTCCATAATGACAATAAAAATAGTAAATACTAAAATAAATAGTATTATCAAATATCAGTTTTTTGCTAATTTTCAGAAAGTCCATATTTCATGTGTTACGATGTAGCTTATCTGACCAGAAAGATCGAGTATTACGAAAAACGCTTTGGCGCCGAATACGGTGATGTGCCCTTTGCTCCCATGTATCATAGTAATGGATTCGACCATATGGAGCTTCCGGTAATTACCAATGAAGCATCCAACCTGATTCAACTCTTTTCCTGGGGTTTAATACCTGCCTGGGTCAAGGATCCAGAAAAAGCCAACAGTATTAGGAACGCCACCTTGAACGCTCGAGATAATACCCTATTTGAAAAGCCTTCATTTAAAAAATCAGCATCTTCCAGGAGATGTCTGGTATTAGTAGATGGATTCTACGATCATCATTGGAAGGAAAACATGTCATTTCCATTCTTCATCCAGAATAAAAGTGGTCACGCCATGGCCTTGGGCGGCATCTGGGATACTTGGCACCATGGAGATCTAGTAAGAAATACAGTTTCGGTAGTGACAACCGATCCCAACCCCAGGATGGCCTGGATACACAATAGGCCCAAGGCATCAGAAGGTCAACGGATGCCCTATATTGTGAGAGAGGAGAGCTACCAAGATTGGCTGGATACCTCTCTAATGCCTTCAGAGGTAATGGGGCTTATATGTGCCTATCCGGAGGAATTGCTAAAAGATTATACCGTAGACCGTTTGCGCGGTAAGCTATATCCGGGGAATATTCCGAAAATCATGGAGCCTCGTAACTATCCGGAACTTAGTAGTCAGCAGGGAAGCCTTTTCTAATGGTAGGTTGCTTGATACTAGTTACTGGCTTGAGCATGTAGGAAGGTTAGAATTGTCAGCTATTGAAGTTTGGTGTTTGGCATTTAGCACCTTTGTTGGGGTTTGAAGGTTTAGAGCTTGGGTTTTGCCTGCAGGGCAACATCTGGTAATCTTATTATTTGATTAGGCATCTACAAGCTCAATATAGTGAACTCCACCCGTCGATTACGACGGCGGTCAAGTTCGCGATCATTACGAGCCACTGGCTGGGTATCGCCATACCCCTTAGTTGATAGTCTACTGCCTTCAATACCATTTGCTACCAAATATTGCTTAACTGCGTCAACTCTGCGTAAGGAAAGGTCCAGATTGAGTGACGCTTGGCCCAGGTTATCGGTATGCCCACCTAGCTCAATCTTAATGGTAGCGTGTCGTTTCATTATAGCCACTAATTGATCTAATTCTTGGTAAGACTGAGGCAAAAGTTCTGCTTGACTGCGCACGAAGAATATGTTGTTCAGGGGAATTTTCTGCCCTTCGGTTAAAGGAACCACGTACAGGTCTTGCTTTAGCTCTGTATATCGATTAGTCTCGCTGAGGCTGATTGATTTGGAAAGTGCTAAGTATCCGTCAATCTCCGCCTGGAAGTTGTAGGCACCTCCTTTAGGAACGATAATCTTGAAGGTCCCACTTTCGGGGTCTGATCTGGCCACACCATGAGTGAAGGGCGTTTTATCATCTTTTAACACCACTGAGGCAAGAATTGGCTCATTGGTATTCGCATTCAGCACCTTACCTTTTACCAGTACTACCGGATCCGGACGCAGTTGATCCGGTAATTGTATACGATAAATATCCTTTGATCCATTTTGTTTATTACTGGATACAAAGTAGGCATAATCACCTTTGGCAGAAATCGAATAATAGGCGTCCCAGGTTTTAGAATTGACTGCAGATCCCAGATTAATTGGTTTGGACCAATTGCTCCAGCTATCATCAAGTCTTTTACTGTAGAAAATATCGCTACCTCCAAAACCCCGGTGCCCCTCGGAGGCGAAATACAGTGTCTTTCCGTCGGCAGCTAGAAAAGGGGCAAAATCTGCGCCTGCGGTGTTCACAACCAGTCCCAAGTTTATAGGTTCCTGCCATTTTTCATGGTGGTAAAAACTAACGTAAAGATCCTGATCTCCATATCCATCTCGCCGTTGAATAGACATTAATAGTACTTTGTTATCCGCTGACAGGAAATAGTCTACATACGGACTGAAATTATAGAAGTTTTCAATTACCAACTTCTCTGGAAATGACCACTTATTTCCAGTCCGATGCGATATCGATACTCCAGGTTTCATATAGCCCCCGCTGATATACTCATTTATTAGCAAAACGCTATTCCCATCCGGGGAAACAGAACTGATCCCATTAGGGTGCTGGTCATTCAAAGGCCATCCAATGTTAGTTGCTTCTGACCATTTACCCTCAACATGCTCGCTGTAGTAAATGTCCTGTTGGTCTTGTTTGCCCCGGACATTTTTCGGATGGTTCTGTCGGCAAAAATACAGCGTGTTGCCATCCGCAGAAATCACCGGTTTGGTCTCAGTATATTGGGAGTTTATACTAATGCCCAAGTTTTCCTTGCTGCCGGCGGGATGCGGCCAGGATTCACTATGCTGGGCATAAGCACTGATACTGAAAGCAATGACCAATAAGAAGGATAACCTGTCAGTTCTCATAAATAAACTAAACCAAGTATCCCTCAAAATTAGGGACTATTTGCGTTCCAGAACTTTTAGAACTGCCTCAAATATGTCATTGGTACTTAAACCATATTTTTCCATTAAGTCCGCGGGTTTACCGCTTTCACCAAATTGATCATCCACTCCTACCATTTCCAGAGGGGTTGGTTGAGTCCTCGCTAATAATTGTGCAATACTATCACCAAGGCCTCCATTTAATTGATGCTCTTCAGCGGAAACCGCACATTTAGTTTTGGAAATTGAAGCCAATACAGCCTGCTGATCTAGGGGTTTAATGGTATGTATATTGATCACTTCAGCACTGATACCCTGGTCGGCCAACTTTGCCTCTGCTTCTATGGCATGCCATAAAAGGTGGCCGGTTGCGAAAATACTTACGTCATGGCCCTCGGTAAACCTGATGGCTCTACCTATTTCGAATTGTTGATCATCGGGAGTAAAAATCGGTACTTTAGGACGCCCAAATCGCAGGTAAACCGGTCCATGATGGTCGGCAATGGCAATAGTAGCGGCTTTGGTTTGATTGAAATCACAAGGATTAATCACCGTCATATTGGGAAGCATTTTCATCATCCCCAAGTCTTCCAGTATTTGATGGGTAGCGCCATCTTCACCAAGTGTTACTCCAGCATGAGATGCGCAGATTTTCACATTTTTTTCGGAATAGGCAATGGATTGCCTGATCTGATCATATACCCGACCGGTAGAGAAGTTAGCAAAGGTCCCGGTAAAAGGAATTAGCCCGTTGATACTCATACCTGCAGCTAAACCCATCATATTAGCCTCTGCAATACCCACTTGAAAAAATCGGTCTGGAAACTCTTTTTTGAAATCGCCCATTTTTAGAGAGCCGGTAAGATCAGCGCACAGCGCCACTACTTTGGAGTTTGTACGTCCTAGTTCAAGTAAGCCTGCTCCAAAACCAGATCGTGTGTCTTGTTTTTCAGTGAAAGTATATTTTGTCATTTTCCGAATAAATTTATGTTCTTGGTGATGCCTGATTTAATTTCAAAGTCGTATATCTCTGTAAACTTACTACCTTTTGCATTTTCAGCGCGGAATACCAATTTGTATAATCCTGGCTGAATGGCCATAGCTTTTCGCACCTGACCATCAAGGTTGAGTAGCCAACGTTGGTTCCCTTCTGAATTCACTTCAAAAAGAGTTCCATATCCTGGTACATTGGTATTGATATTAACTACTCCTGGAGCGGGTATCTCCAGGGAGTAAGTTTGTTTATGGGCAATCGTTACCTTTTTACGAATCCTTGGAGTAGTTAGAATTTCCAGATCATAGGAACCCGTTAAGTATTTTACTTTCTCTGACATCCGATGCACATTTATAATCGATGGATTACCGCTTCCTCTTACCAGAGTCTGAACTGGCCCTCCATATTCACTGGAATTCTTTTGGTTGATGCTCATGGTGCCCTGGGGTGTATTCAGCGTTATAACATTGTGTTCACCACCTTTCAATTGTACCTTTCTTTTTGCCACTGGTGGTATGGTATTGGCCACCACGTCATACAGTAATACCGGGTCTATAACAACACTGTCCGGTCTACCATTGCGGTCACGGTAGTGTACAAATTCAAATGCTGATTGCCCGGTTACATGATTCAGGAAGGTTACATCCAAATCTGATTCGGTAGGCGCGTCTTGGTGATCCAGCAGTTCGACACTTAATGTTGTTCGATCTAGTGTTTGCTCTAGTGTCTGATTAAGTACCTGATGAAAATCTTTAACGTTAGTGGCATCGAAGAATCGTCCCAGACAATTAAACTGTTGGTCAAAGCTCTTGTTCATTCCCAGGCCTATCACAAAAGGCCTTAGAAATATCTGCTTCTTCTGCAGAGATCTTGAAACCTCGCAAGGATCTCCATCGCACGATTCCAACCCATCCGTAATGATGATAACAATATTCCTAAATGAGGGGTCATCTGGGAAGTCCTTTTGCAGTTCCTGTAGAGAATAGGAGATAGGTGTAGTACCCTGTGGTTTAATCACTTTTAACTTGCTGATTATGGCATCGTGATTGTCCCTTCTAAATCCCACTTCCAGTTTGGTATCCTTACAATTCTGAAGACGCCGGTGGTATTGATGTCCGTAAACTCTCAGTGCCAACTCAACCTGGGTATTCTCTCTTAATGAATCTATAAGATCGGATAAGAGTCTTTTAGCTGCACCCATACGGGTGGTTCCCTCCCAATTACCCAGCATACTGCCGGATCCATCTAAAAGAAACAGGATTCTGGTTTTCTCAGGGATTTGCTGATACTGCTTTTGTCCCTTACCACTGAGTGTGAAAAACATGGCCAGAACCACAAAAAATGGGAGCTTGGCGCTCATATACTCAAAAACTAATAGTCACCCAGTGTCTCTTCAAGTTGCGCTAGGGCCGACGCCAGTTGCTCGTCGTTAGGAGCAATTCCATGCCACTTGTGAGTGCCCACCATAAAATCAACTCCCTGGCCCATCTGGGTAGTCATGATATTGATTATGGGTTTTCCATTGCCGGTGCGATCGATAGCATGCTGCATGGCAGGTAGCAGACTTTCAAAATCGTTGCCCTGGCTGTCCAATACATCCCACCCAAATGCCTCCCACTTGGCTTTTATATTCTTAAGAGACATTATTTCATCCACCGGACCATCAATTTGCTGACCGTTGTAGTCCAGCGTTGCTATCAGGTTGTCCACCCCATAATGGGCTGCGTACATAGCCGCTTCCCAGATTTGACCTTCTTGTTGTTCTCCATCACCCATTAGCACAAACACCAAATTTGGATCGTTGATCTGTTTCTTTGCCTGTGCGGCACCAATAGCTACTGATAATCCCTGGCCTAGTGAACCTGAAGCTACTCTCACACCCGGTAGTCCTTCCTCCGTGGCAGGATGGCCTTGTAAACGAGAGTTGATTTTTCTAAAGGTATTTAACTCCTCCAAGGGAAAGTAGCCGCTGCGAGCCAAGACGCTATACCAAACCGGACTTATGTGACCGTTGGATAGGAAAAAGAGATCTTCTCCTTCACCACTCATATTGAAATGAGCGTGATGTCGTAAAAACTTGAAATACAGGGCCACAAAAAATTCCGTACACCCTAGTGAAGCTCCAGGATGTCCAGATTGACAAGCGTGAACCATTCTGACAATGTCCCGGCGAACCTGACTGGCTATTTTGTTCAGTTCCTCTATTTTGGTAGAAGCAGTTTCTTGGGTGGTATTATTCATGGTGTTTGTCGATTTTATATATTGGTTCTGTATAGGTTGATATTGCCTGCATTGTCAGTTACTTTCAACTCCAGCCGGCCACTGAAGGGCTGGTTGGAGTCAAGTTTTTCCGACCGTATTATTTTTTTCTTGTAGTCATAGTTCATCAAAACCCACTGCCCATCAAGATGTAATTCATATTGATGGATACCGCTCAATTTATCATCTATTCTAAACACCAATTGGTCTTTGTTCAGGATTAGTGGTTTCACAACAGGCTTTAGGGTGTCTGACAGAATTGTGTAGGTACCCCAGTTACGAGTTTTGAAATTAATGATACGACCATCCCACTTCCCGCCCACATAGGAGGGATTATTTCTTTTATCCAAGGCATAAACGGCGGTTCTTTTATGGTCCGGGTACGAAAGCTCCGGCTTTAATGCGATGCTAATATTTTTCCTGATAGGATAGATATCTTCACATATGGTGAACCTTTCCCGGTTCTTTACGGTATCCACCGCATGAGTATAGGTGAGGTAGACGGTGTCGAATAAGGCATTGACAGGTGCATGTATGTCCACGGTTTCACCGTAGTAATTGAAAGAGGAGGCACCTGGCATAACCGCCTTATAACCAAAGTTCAAGGTTTGACCACTGTATTGAATAGAATCGGGCAATCCACGATGCATATCCCATAAAAAAACTGCAGTATTGTTAATATGATACGCTGCGTCGAGTTGATAACGCATGCGCCTTGAAAATACATAGGAGCAAGGATTATCTTGCTTGCCTGGAGCTTTGATCACCAAACTGTTTCCTTTCAGCTGGTAGTCCAATGCGGAGGCATTCTTGTAATTCTGCAATTGGATTCTTTCCTTAGGAAATTCACCTTGAATTTCGAAAACTACCTGTCTGCTATTATTGTGTTTATCCCACAGGTTGATTTGAACTTTGTGCAAAGAGTCAGCTTCAATGCTTAAGATACCTCTAGACTCCGATGTTTTATAGAAGGGTAAGCTATTGCCATTATCTACATACATCTTTACAAACCTTTGACTTTTTTGCTGAGCGGTTTGATAATCGGTGTGGATCAGTATACAGCGAGATTCTGCAAAACTAAAAGTGCGCAGTTTTTGTTGAAATACTTGTTGCTGGTTGAGAGTCAGTTCCATGTAGGGTACTCCGTTTCGATTATTGGCGCCATTTAACTTATCGTGGGTTAGTATTTCAACACCTATGTTACCATAAGCCGCAATTGGCACAGGAAGGATGTAGTTAGATCCTTGTCTGACCACCTGGAATTCAAAGCGTCCATATCGATGATTAATACGGCTGTTCTTATCCATGGTCCTTAGTGCTATTTTCCTGACTTCTGGTGGAATGTTATCGCGGATTTCAGGAAACCCGAATTTAAGTGGGTTTAGAGGTTTTTGTTGGCTATCTCTGATCTCAAAATGGAGATGGGGTCCTGCGGAGGATCCGCTATTTCCAGAAAAGCCCACAATATCTCCTTTCTTTATTTGAAACCGGTTCTTTTCAGGGAATAACTCAATCTCAAAAGATTTCTTCGAATACTGTGCTTTTCTAACAAATTCAGCAATTTCCGAATTGTACTTTTGTAAATGTGCGTAAACCGAAGTAGTACCATTTCTATGTAGAATATACAGGGCGTTTCCATAGCCTCCGGTACTTACTTTTATTCTGCTCACATAGCCATCGGCGGCGGCATAAACCTCCAAACCCTGGACCCCTTGAGTTTTAATATCTATCCCAGCATGAAAATGGTTTCTTCGTAGCTCCCCCATGGTACCTGAAAGGAAATTTTGATTGCCGGTTCGTATGGGAAACTGATAGTAGTCAGAGGTTGCCTCCTTCTCCTTTTCCGCAGATAGCTGACTCCAGCCCAGAGTTGGAATCAGTAACAAGGTCACCACAATTTGACTACTTAATCTCAAAATCCAGTAATGTTTGATCCTCAATAAAAGCTTGTAATCTATTCCCTACTGCAATAGGTCCAACTCCCTTTGGAGTTCCGGTAAATATGATATCACCTTTTTTCAAGGTGAAAAATTTGGACATATAAGCAATGATTTGGTCGAAATTGTATAGCATCAGACTGGTATTGCCCTTCTGTTTTAACTCTCCATCAACTTTCAGACCAAAGTTCAATTGACCGAGATCTCCAAAGTGGTGCTTTTGGTAAAACGATGAGATAGGTGCTGAATTATTAAAACCCTTTGCTATTGCCCAGGGTAATCCTTTTTCTTTTGCATACTGCTGCAGATCTCTGGCCGTGAAATCAATGCCAATTCCTATCTCTTGATAGTAGTCCGATGCATATTTTTCTTGAATATGCTTTCCGTGTTTAGCTATTTTCAGCAAAATCTCTACCTCGAAATGTATATCTTTTGAAAAATCCGGATGGTAAAACGGATCATTGTTTCTGAGAATAGCAGTGTCTGGTTTGAGGAATATCACCGGCGATTCCGGCTTTTCGTTGTTGAGCTCTTCTATGTGCGCGGCGTAGTTACGGCCAACAGCAAGTATTTTCATAGATCTGTTTAAAAGCAAAAATAAATGATATTTCCACTTATTTTATTTTTTTTGGCCAAAAACGATACGGATGAAAGCTATTTCGATTCTTTCAACAATACAGAATTATAGTTGAAGATATTATCAGAATCCTTAAGATATTTATAAACTTTTCAACTATTATTGACTTCAATAAAATAGATAGCAATTTCTGAATGAATAAACATACTTACAACAGCGGAGTTATAGGGAACTGCGCCTACATCGCACATGTCGAAGACAATACCAACATCAACTGGATGTGCTGGCCACGGTTTGACGACAGTTTCATTTTCGGCAGCCTACTTGATGATGAAAAGGGTGGCTCATTTTCCATATTACCACCTTCGGACTCCTATCAGAGTAAGCAGTTCTACGTTGAAAACACTAATATACTGTGTACCGAGATCAGCTATTCTGAGGGAACATATAGAGTGACAGATTTTGCTCCTAGGTTTTACCAATATGAGCGTTACTATAAACCACTGATGTTGGTAAGAAAGATCGAAAAACTTTCCGGTAATCCTCAAATTAGTGTCAATTGTAAACCTGTTGCTGCCTATGGTGAAAAGCGTTTGCAGCGAATACAGGGAAGCAATCATCTCAAGTTTTTTGGTTTAGAGGACGAAATAAGACTGAGCACCAATATAAGTTTTAGCTATCTGCTAGAGTATGAGCCTTTTGTTTTGAATGAAACCAAATACTTAGTATTAACTTACGGTGCCCCCCTGGAGGCCCCTCTGGAGAGTACGGTGGAAACTTTCCTTTCCAAGACTATAAGTTATTGGCGTACTTGGGTCAAAAGAACATCAATTGGAAATTTCTACCAATCACAGGTAATCCGGTCTGCCTTAGTATTGAAGATACACCAGTATGAGGATACTGGGGCCCTTATAGCGTCAAGTACTACCAGTTTACCGGAATCTCCAGGTGCGGGAAGAAATTGGGATTATCGCTATTGCTGGTTGAGAGATACCTTTTACACGCTCAATGCCTTCAACCATATTGGACACTTTGAGGAACTTGATAAGTACTTCCACTACATCGCAAACATCACCCTCAAATCTAAAGAACGGTTACAGCCATTGTACTCGATCAGCGGTCAAAGTGCCCTAGTTGAGAAAACCTTGGATTTGAAAGGATATATGGGCAATAACCAGCCAGTACGTGTTGGTAATCAAGCCTATGAACATATACAAAACGACGTCTATGGACAGGTGTTGGTATCACTACTGCCGCTTTATGCGGACAAACGATTCATCCTCAGCGAACGTACTGAATCTCGTAAAATGATCATGCAAATTTTAGACAGTATCGATAGAACCATGGATGAAAAAGATGCAGGTCTTTGGGAATTCCGTGAGCTAAGTCAGTACCACTGTTACACCTTTCTATTTCATTGGGCAGGAACTTGTGCTGCCATCAATATTGCACGAGAATTGAATGATGATGACATGGCATACAAAGCCCAGCAACTATTGAAAAGGGCAGCTGCCAGACTTGAAGATTGCTACGATGCTGAAAGAGGGGTTTATACCCAGGCTATCGGCACCAAAAATCTGGATGCCAGCACCCTGCAACTAATATTGATGAACTACCTGGACCCATCTTCTGAAAAGGCTAGAAAGCACCTGAAAAACCTGGAAGCGGAATTGAAATCTGATAACGGTCTGTTTTATCGCTATAAACACCAGGATGACTTTGGAGTACCTGAAACCACTTTCTTGATCTGCGCTTTCTGGTATGTTGAGACATTGGCAGCTGTAGGTCGTATTGACGATGCTATTGAAAAATTCGAATCTTTGCTTCAGTATAGTAACCATCTGGGCTTGTTAAGCGAAGATGTACATGCCGAGACCGGAAGCCAATGGGGCAACTTCCCACAAACATATAGTCACGTTGGACTAGTGAATGCTGCATACCGAATTGCTAAAAAACTAGATCGACCTAATTTTCTATAAAAGAAGTTAGCGCCACACTTCTTTGATTAATTATATAATCCCATTATATTGTTGGGCTGAGTCGTGCCATTCTAATATGGTTTATTAAAGATTTCAGTACTTATTTTATATTCTGCTGTAAATATTATAAGGTACATTATCAGCAGTATGTATATTAGACTTAAACTTTTAATTGAACTTACCTAATTGTATTTAGGGATTAACCACTAATACCAGCTATGAAAATCCTTAGTAGAATAATCAAAAATTTGTTATGCCTTCTTTTACTGATTTTATTCAGTCATGCGGTATTCGCTGCTGATATTATAACCTTGAATTCCTCCGAAATAATTGAAGGCAAGGTAACCAAGATTAAGCATTGCACCATTACCTTAAAAACAAGTTCGGGAAAGTACCTGATCCCAGCAGATGACATCTATTCTATTCAATTCGAGGATCAGCAAGATAAAGTGTACAGGAAATATCTGGAGAAATTGAAAGTGGATCCTAGCAAGTGTGTAAACGGAAGGCTGGATGCTGTGAATTACCACGGTAAGAAAAGTGGTCACATTGCTATGGGGTTTTTATTCGGACCGTTTGCCATGCTAGGGACCGCTTTGTCGGAACCCACTCCGGAGAAAGGACAAACCACCATTGAGCTTTCTGAACATCCTGATTTACTGCAGGATCCTGAATATTTGACTTGCTATAAGAAAAAAGCAAAAGGGCGACTACTTGGAGCAGAGTCAATTGGCTTTGGTATTGCCGTTTTGATGGTCGCGTTAATTACACCTACCTATCTGGCTAGTCAATAAATTGTTGTAGGAAAGCTCTAACTTCTTTCGGTGAGTTCAGGTTGTACTTGGCAGCGCTGGAGGTACTGCCTACTTTTACAGTCAAGGCATCCTCAGGCATGGCTTTGAAGGTATCTTCGTCGGTCCAGTCATCACCTATGGCTATAGTATAATCTGAAGGAAAGTCAGAAATCCAACGCTGAGCCGCACGACCTTTATTTACCAGAGCGCTTTTGATTTCCACCACCATATCGCCTTCCATGACTTGAAGATTCATATTAGAGGAGAGGTACTTTAAATGGCTGCTCAATTCACGAGTACGTAACTCACCCAAACCAGTCTCTACTTTTCTATGGTGCCATACCAAAGAATAGTCCTTCTCTTCAATAAAGGAACCTGGCGTACGATCTACGTAGAGTTCCAGTACTGATTTGATTTCGTTCTTCCAATTAGAACTAAGCTCAGTAAGCGTACGCCAGTCTTGTCCTCTTTCTTTGAGCCATACTCCGTGTTCACCGATAAAGTCTAGGTCAAGGTGTCCAAGCCATTGCTGCAGGGTGTTGCGATCCCGGCCACTAATAATTACAATTTGATAGTGCTGACTGGATGCTAGAGCTTCTAGCAAGGTCAATAAATCCTTATCTGGAACAGCTTTCTCCGGAGTGTCGCTAAATTCCACTAAGGTACCGTCATAGTCCAGAAAGAACAGTGTCTTATCTACACTTTTGACTCTATCCACAGTACTGCTGATGGTCTTTTGGTCCAGATATTTAGTGGCCAGACCCTCTTGACTGTGTTTGATTTCTCCTAATCGCTCCATGAACATATTCACCCAATGATGGATATTATACCTTTGTAATGATTTTTGCATGACATCGATATGGGCTATTTGTTCCTCTTCGGGCATAGTTAGTGCTTTGTGCAATGCCTGCACAATTGCATTGATGTCATTGGGGTTAATCAGTATTGCATCAGACAGCTCTTTTGATGCACCGCACATCTCGCTGAGAATCAATACCCCTTTTTTATTTAACTTGCTGGCAATAAATTCTTTACAAACCAGATTCATTCCATCTCTCATTGGTGTCACCAATGCAACATGGGCCATGCGGTAGAATCCACTCAAGGCTTCCAGTGGTAAAGAACGATAGAAATAGTGTATAGGTGTCCAGTTGATCCTCCCAAACTGACCATTAATTCGGCCCACCAGCAGATCTACCTCTTCTTTGAGCTCTTGGTATTTGGTCACCTTATCTCTTGATGGAACTACCAGCATTACCAGGGATACTTTCTCTTTGAATTCAGGATATTTATAGAGGAATCGTTCAAATGCTTTAAGCCGTTGTGGAATTCCTTTGGAATAGTCTAGCCTGTCAATAGACAAAATCAATTGCTGGTCCCCTAGAGAAGTGCGGTATCGGATTTCCCGCTCGATGGTCTCAGGGGCTGAAGCTGCTTCTTCATACTTTTTGTAGTCAATACCCATGGGGAATGCGTCTACAATTACCTTGCGATCTGGTTTATTAACCTGACCTGTAGTGTAACCGAACCCAGCCAGACGACTTACAGAACTGAGAAAATGCCTCATATCGTCGTAAGTGTGAAATCCTACCAGGTCGGATCCCAGCATGCCATTAAGTAATTCTCTTCGCCATGGTATCAGACGGAACATCTCATAACTGGGGAAGGGAATGTGCAAGAAAAAGCCAATACTCAGTTCCGGGAACTTATTGCGTACCATTTCGGGCAATAGTAGTAGCTGGTAATCGTGGATCCATAGGGTATCGCCCTTCTCCACGAAGCTTACAATCTCATCACAGAACTTTTGATTGACTTCTACATAGGAATTCCAGAAGGTTTCATTGTATACTGAATACTGGCTGAAATAATGAAAAATTGGCCACAAGGTCTCATTACTGAAGCCCTCATAGTAGTTTTTGATCTCTTCTTTGGTTAGGAACACAGGGTGCATGTTCTCCTGCTTGAGCTTTTCCGTAACATTGATTCGCTCAATCCCCTGGTTGATTAATAGACCAGGCCATCCTATCCAAAGATTATTGCCTTGTTTGTAAATGGATCCCAATCCAGTAGCCAAACCACCCTCACTTGCTTTAAATCGCAAATGGCCATTTTCCTTGGTAACCTTTACAGGTAACCTGTTGGATACAATAATAGTTTTGGGCATCGGTTAGTGCTGCAACGATTCAAAAGGCCCGAAATTACACACAGTGTCCTGAATAAAAAAATTTGAAATCTATCTAACGATTAAATGATCTCAGTTTTATTTCGGTTAACTTTCTTTTGGTATCACGAGGGAATTTCCCATTCATGATCCAATCATAATACTGCGGTTCTTTTTGCAATATTTTGACAATTGACTGACCTCTATATTTGCCAAAATTAAATACCTCCACGTTTTCGGGATTCAACACAAATCGGCCGGCCAGGTCTACCATTTTGGTATGGGTGATTTCCGCCAGTGACTCCACAGAATTCTCTACAGTTCCCAGTTTTTTCCCCAGGTTATCAAAAACCGGTTGATCCAGATAGCGTTCAACCTGTGCCTGTATTATTTCTAGCGTAGCCATTGTATCCGCTTCCGCACTATGGGCATCATCCAGAATTTTATTACAGTAGAATTTAAAAGCCGCAGACAGGTTTCTTTTTTCCATCAGGTGAAATATCCTTTGAGCATCTACCAGGCGTTTATTCTTGAGGTCAAATTCTACCTCTGCTCTAAGAAACTCTTCTACCAAAATGGGCACATCGAATTTAATAATGCTAAAACCCGCGAGGTCGCAGCCGTCAAAAAAGCGGCTCAGTTCCTTAGCCACTTTCTTAAAAGAAGGTGCATCTTTTACATCCTGATCATAGATCCCGTGAACCATACTTGATACCGAAGGTATTGGCATATCGGGATTGATCTTAAGGGTTTTGGTTTTTACACTTTGGTCTGGCATCAACTTCACGATACTGATCTCCACAATACGGTCTTCTATGATATCTGTACCGGTGGTCTCCAGATCAAATACGGCCAAAGGCTTCTTCAAGAATAAGGGCATGGGCTAATTAGATGGCTTCCAAAATAGCATCACTTAGTATTTTAATGCTCAAGTTGTGATAGTTTCCTGAGCTCATCATGAGCAGATTTTTCCCATTCCAATCCTGCTCCAATAGAAAGCGCTCCAATTGGTTTATATCATCGAAAACCCTTAAATCTTTGCGATTAAAGGCTGTTTTGACCTCGTCTTTCGATATGGGTTCAAGGTTTTTATGGGCGATTATTTCCGGATTGTAATACACTATAGGGATATCCGCTGACTCAAAAGAGTCACAATACTGGTCTAGAAAGGCTTTGTTCAAACTACTGTACGTATGCAATTCGATGCAAGCCACCAGAGCACGATCGGGAAACTGCTCTTTTAAGGCCTTGGTAGTTGCTGCCAGTTTTGAAGGTGCATGTGCATAGTCTTTGAAGATGGCGGTATGGTTGTTCTTATTCACCAGTTCCAATCGGTTTCGGGCACCCTTAAAGCTTGGAATTGCCTGATAAAACTGTTCTTCAGTAATCCCAAGTTTTTGTAAAACTGCCTTGGCTCCGCTGAAATTCTGCATATTGTGTTTTCCGAAAACTCTTACCGGCACCTGCCCAAAATCAGTGATCAAAAATGTGTCCCCATTTTCAATAGTGGAAGGATGCTCTTGATAGGGTATAGATGCCACATCTGCACGTTGTTTACCGCAGATCACCGTAGCTAGATCATCTTCTTCACAATAAACCAAACTACCGGCTTTTGGAGTAGCATCTGCAAATAAGTCAAACTGTTTTACATACTCATCTATGGTAGGAAACACATTGATGTGGTCCCAGGCTACGCCACTTACCAGACCGATATGATGCTGATATTTCAGGAACTTCGGGGTTTTGTCCAAAGTTGAAGTGAGATATTCGTCGCCCTCAATTATTATGATGGGAGCGTTGCTTAACCTGACCGTGTTTTCAAATCCCTCCACTAGAGCACCCACCACGAAATCAAATGGTTTCTTCCAATAGTTAAGTACGTGGATGATCATGGAAGTGATAGTAGTTTTACCATGACTTCCAGCAATAACAATGCGTTGTTTGTCTTGCGATTGTTGATAAATAAACTCGGGATAAGAATATACCGGAAGTTCGAGTTCCCTGGCCCTGGCCAATTCGGGATTATCACCTTTGGCATGCATTCCCAGAATCACGGCATCCAGGTCTGTGTGAATCCTATCCGGCATCCATCCAATTTCAGCTGGCAATAGGTTACAAGCATCAAGTCGGCTTTTGGAAGGTTCAAAGATCATATCATCAGATCCTGTTACTTCAAAACCTGCCTGGTGCAGCGCCAAAGCCAGGCTGTGCATCACAGAACCTCCAATGGCGATAAAGTGTATCTTCGAATTATTCTCGATCATAGACGTGGCCTAAAATTAGAACAAATGCCGGAGATGTGAAATCTAAAAACCAAAATCTCAATGAGCATGGAGCATAGAGCAGGGAGTAGGGAGTAAGGAGCAAGGAGCATAGGGCATTGAGTAATAGGTGATCCAATTTATGCGGACAAAATTTGTAGATAAAGATCTTTGACACTTGCAACCTGTAACCCGCAACCTGTAACCCGCAACCTGTAACCCGCAACCTGTAACCCGCAACCTATAACCCGCAACCCTGCAACCCGCAACCCTCACCCTCACCCTCACACCCAAACTCAAACTCAAACTACCTTGTGGATATCCCTGTGGATAACTAAATTACACCTGTACACAATTGAGGCTCGAATTGTGGATAATTCAACTTATAAAGTGTTGAAAAGGAATCAAAGGTTTTGATTAGGTTTGCAACTGCAAGCGTTTAAAGAGTTACTGCGAGTAAATGGATTCAGAGCGATCGACCGTCCTGGGGAAACGGGCCAGGAAACATTTTTTAACTGACTTTTCCGGCAATCTAGGAAAACTACCACCACAAGCAATTGATTTAGAGGAAGCTGTCCTTGGTGCATTAATGCTGGAAAAAGATGCACTAACCACAGTAGTGGACATTCTGAAACCGGAAAGCTTTTACAAAGATGCCCACCAGGAAGTCTACCGGGCAATAATTGACCTATTCAACAACTCCGAGCCCGTTGATATGCTAACGGTAGCAAATCAACTGAGAGAAATGGGTAAACTGGAGATTGTAGGTGGTGCCTATTATCTGACAGAGCTTACCAGCCGGGTGAACAGTGCCGCTAATATCGAGTTCCACGCTCGGGTGGTGGCAGAGATGTCAATCAAACGAGAGCTAATTAGGATTTCTTCTGAAATTCAACACGATGCCTTTGAAGATACCACAGACGCCTTCCTACTACTTGATCGCACCGAGCAGTCACTCTTTGAAGTCTCGGAATCCAATGTCAGGAAGAATTATGCCGATATGCGTTCCATCATGCGAGAAGCGTTAAACGAATTGGAAGCGCGCAAAGATCATAAAGATGGGCTTACAGGTGTACCATCCGGTTTTTCTTCTCTAGACCGGATTACCTCAGGTTGGCAGAGTTCAGATTTGGTAATCATAGCCGCCAGACCCGGAATGGGTAAAACTGCTTTTGTGGTTACTGCTATGAGAAATGCGGCAGTGGATTTTAATCATCCGGTTGCCATTTTCTCACTGGAAATGTCCAATGTTCAGTTGGTTAACCGGTTAATATCCGCAGAAGCGGAACTCGAAAGCGATAAGATTAAAAAGGGAACACTAGCGGACTATGAATGGGAGCAATTGGTACATAAAACCGCTAAACTCAGCAGCGCCCCAATTTTTATAGACGATACTCCAGCCTTGTCCATTTTGGAATTAAGGGCAAAATGCCGAAGGCTAAAAGCACAACACGATGTAAAGCTGATTATCGTAGACTACTTACAGTTGATGACAGGCGATAGTACCAGAGGTAATAACGGTAATCGGGAGCAAGAGATTGCCTCAATTTCAAGGGCGCTTAAGAACATAGCCAAGGAATTGGATGTTCCGGTACTGGCATTATCGCAGTTGAGCAGGGCAGTAGAAACGCGTGGAGGTGATAAGAGACCTCAGCTGTCGGATCTTCGTGAATCGGGATCTATAGAACAAGATGCAGACTTAGTTATGTTTTTGTATAGGCCTGAATACTACGGAATTACAGAGGATGAAAACGGCCAACCAACTCATGGTCTCGGTGAGGTTATCATTGCCAAACATCGTAACGGATCATTGGATACCGCCCAGCTAAAATTTATTGGCAAATACACAAAATTTACCGACCTTGATTTCAATTTCAGATCAGGAGCAGGTGGGTTTGACTTGCCAGGCGGAAGCTCGGGAGAGTTTACAGGCTCTGGAACCATTACTTTAGGGAGCAAAAGTAACCCCAAAGAACCACCTATGGGATCCAATGATGATCCCAATCCAGCGCCATTCTAAGATTCACTATGAAGGCACTTCAGATAGTCGATCATGGACAGATAGCCATTCGTGAAGTAGAGGAAACACCTCCAAACGCAGGGGAAGCTAAAGTCCGGATGACTGCAGCTGCTCTCAACCGGAGAGACTATTGGATTAGTGCTGGTAAATATCCCAATATTGAGTTCAATACCACTATGGGGTCAGATGGCTGTGGATTGGTGGAGGCTGTTGGGAACCAGGACCACCGGCATTGGGTGGGCAAAACCGTGGTAATCAATCCAAATGTCAATTGGGGAGATGATCCGAAATGCCAGGGACCGGGATATCAAGTGCTGGGTATGCCCACCAATGGTACCTTAGCAGAATACATCACGGTACCTGTCCACAGGTTAGCGGAAAAACCCGCACATTTAACGGATTCAGAGGCTGCAGCGCTGCCATTGGCTGGATTAACCGCCTACAGGGCGGTTTTCAATCGCGGTGAGCTGAAAGAGAACCAAAAAGTTCTGGTAACCGGGATCGGGGGTGGAGTCAGCCAGATGTCATTTCTTTTTGCTAAAGCTGCTGGTGCTACCGTATCCGTCACTTCTGGGTCAAATGACAAATTGAATCAGATGAAAGGTCTGGGCGCTGACCAGATCTACAATTATCGACAAGAATGGGACCGTAAGGCATTGGCCAATAATATAAGGTTTGACCTGATTATCGATAGCGTAGGTGGAGCCCAGCTCAATAAATTAATTAAACTCACTAACCCTGCAGGCAGAATTGTCTTTTATGGAGCAACCACTGGCTTGACCCCGAGCTTGGATTCATACAGATTATTTTGGAACCAGATCACCCTATGTGGGTCTACCATGGGCAATGATCAGGAATTTCAGGACATGATTGACTTTGTAGAGCTTCATGATCTTCATCCATTCGTAGATTCAGTGAGACCCTTTGAGCGTGTTATGGAGGCGTTGGATCGAATGAGAGAGGTGGAACAATTGGGGAAGTTGATTGTGACATTCTAATTCATTCCCATTTCATCATACTGCTAGTTGGCCGTCGCCAAATTTATGTATGCATGCTGAACAAATTTTTAATATTTGAGTAACTTCGGCCTTCTTAGTTAACCACCTGAAAGCATGAAAATACTGGTTTGTATTACCCATGTGCCTGACACTACTTCTCGCATTGCATTCACTGATGACAATACAAAATTTGATCAAGCTGGGGTCCAGTTTATAATTGGTCCCTATGATGACTATGCCTTAGCTCGAGCGGTGGAGTTGAAAGAATCGCTGGAAGCGACCATTACAGTACTTCACGTGGGTGGTGCAGAGGCTGATCCTACTATTCGAAAAGCCTTGGCTATTGGAGCTGATGATGCCATCCGAGTGAATGCATCAGCGAAAGACGCTTTTTATGTGGCACAACAAATTGCTGCTGTGGCCCGGGATAAGGCATATGACATGATCCTGATGGGTAGGGAGTCAATAGATTACAACGGTGGACAGGTACATGGTATGGTAGGGGCTTTGTTGAACATTCCCTCGGTTTCACCAGTGATGAAACTCGATGTTGAAAGTGGTGTGGCAAAAATGGTCCGGGAGATAGAGGGTGGAACCCAACAAGTTGAAGTTCCTTTACCCTTGGTAGCTGGTTGCCAAGAACCTATCGCAGAATGGAAGATTCCCAATATGAGGGGCATTATGTCGGCACGCAGCAAACCCATGGAGGTACTGGAACCAATTGATGCAGAAGAAGGTACCAGCTTTGTCAGGTTTGAGTTACCACCAGCAAAGGCTGCTATTAAAATGGTAGACCCTAATAACGTAGAGGAATTGGTGAACCTGTTGAAAGTTGAAGCCAAGGTAATTTAATTGCACAAAAAGGAAGCATTATGTCTGTGATAGTTTTTATTGAAGGGGATCAGGGAACGGTAAAAAGCTCATCCAAGGAAGCCGTGGCTTATGCTGCCGCCATGGAGCAAAAACCAGTAATCGCAATAGCATTAGGAACATATAGTGAGGAAGAACTGTCCGCATTGGGAAATTACGGCGCGGGCCAGGTACTTCACGTTTCCAGTGAGCAACTTGATGAAGGTGCGATTCAGGCAGTCGCCAGTACCTTGGCACAAGCTGTAGAACAGCATGGAGCACATACGCTGGTGATGGCTAAATCGGCTTTGGCAGATGCAGTTGCTGCCAGAGTATCCGTTCTGATCAAGGCAAGTCTGGCATCTAATGTAGTAGCACTTCCCGATTTGTCAGATGGGTTCAGAGTCAAGCGTAGTATATACACAGGAAAAGCTTTTGAAGAGGTAAATCTAACCGCTGAGAGAAGGGTACTGACCATTAAGAAGAACGCAGTAGCAATTACAGAAACCGGCAATAGTTGCCAGGTGGAAGCGTTCGACCCTGATTTGCAGCAGGATGATTTCAAGGTCAATATTACCGCAACGGATAAGGCCGCAGGAGATGTACTGCTTCCTGAAGCAGATATCGTGGTCTCAGGAGGCCGCGGGCTCAAAGGTCCTGAAAATTGGCAAATCGTTGAAGATCTTGCCGCCGCTCTGGGCGCTGCCACAGCCTGTAGCAAACCAGTTTCTGACATGGAATGGCGTCCGCATCACGAACATGTGGGGCAGACCGGAGTAAAAGTGAGCCCTAGCCTGTACATTGCGGTGGGCATTTCTGGAGCCATTCAGCATTTGGCGGGTGTTAATTCCTCGAAAGTCATCGTTGTGATTAACACAGATCCGGAGGCTCCATTTTTTAAGGCTGCTGACTATGGAATAGTGGGAGATGCTTTTGAGGTGGTGCCTAAACTCACTGCTGCAATTAATTCTGCTAAGTAATGATATGTGGCTAAATTTTAATAGTTTTAGGCATTTCTAAGTTACTGTGGATAAGATCAGACTTGAAATCTTAGGATTATCATCCAGTCAGTCACAATCTGGGTCATTTGCGTTGGTTTTAGGAGAGTCAAACGGGAACCGTCGGCTACCCATAATTATTGGTATGTTCGAAGCTCAAGCCATTGCAATTGAAATCGAGCGGATAACACCTAACCGTCCCATGACTCATGACCTGTTCAAGTCTTTCGCTCACAATTTTAAGTTCGAGGTTAACGAGGTCCTTATATCGGACCTTAAAGAAGGCGTTTTTTTTGCAAAACTGATTTGTAGTAATTCACATCAGACTGTTGAAATTGATTCAAGGCCCTCTGATGCCATTGCCATTGGAATTCGATTTGGGGTCCCCATTTTTACCTACGAAGCTGTTCTTTCTGAAGCCGGAATTATCCTTACTGATGAATCAAATGATGAGGAAAGAGGTGTATTGGAGGAAAAAGAAGCCCAGGCTACACCTCAAGCGGCGGCAGGTGATGAACTGAAAAATTTCACCACTGAAAAGCTAAAGGAACTACTCAAGGATGCCTTGATGAAGGAAGATTATGAGCAGGCGGCAAAGATACGAGATGAAATGAATAAGCGGAACTAGGTCTAACCCAGTATCATTCCTACTAAGGCCGCAGACAATAATGATGCCAGCGTTCCCGCCAGCAGTGCTCTAAACCCCAGCTTTGACAGCAGTACCCTTTGGTTCGGCGCCAGAGAGCCAATACCACCAATTTGAATGCCTATGGAAGCCACGTTGGCAAATCCACACAACATATAGGTAGCCATAATTATTGATTTAGGGTTCGATATGGATCCGGTAGTTTGCAGCTCAGAAAGACTTACATACCCTATAAATTCGGTAAGTACAATTTTCTCACCGAGTAAACGGCCTACTAGAGTGATATCCTCGGTAGCGATTCCAATTACCCACATCACTGGTGCAAACACATAACCCAAGATAAATTCTAAGGACAGTTTCTCATACTGGCCGCCGGAGATTTCAGCTACTGAAGCATTTAAATTGGTCCAGTTGCCCAAGGATTCCAGCATATAGTTGCCAAAGGCAATAAATGCAAAGAATACCAATAGCATTGCACCAACATTGACCGCTAGTCGCAATCCGTCAGTGGTGCCGTTGGAGATAGCATCTAAGGCATTACTTCCGATCTGTTCTTTACCAACTTGAATGGTTTTATCTACCGGTGTGGTTTGAGGAATTAGGATTTTGGAAATCACCACCGCACCAGGTGCTGCCATCACTGAAGCTGCCAATAAGTGTTTGGCAAATAACAGTCTTTGTGCTGGATCATCACCGCCTAAAAAGCTGATATAAGCCGCCAAAACACCACCTGCCAAGGTGGCCATTCCCCCTGTCATCACCAGCAGCATTTCAGAATGGGCCATATCTTTCAGATAGGCTTTAATTAATAGTGGAGATTCGGTTTGTCCCAGGAAAATGTTGCCTGCTACCGACAAACTCTCAGCTCCTGAAATCTTTAATGCTCTTGAAAGTAACCAGGCCAAGGCTTTTACCACCCTTTGGATAATCCCCAGGTAAAACAACAAACTGGTGATGGCCGAGAAAAAGATTATAGTGGGTAACACCTGCAGTGCAAAGATGTACCCAAATTTAGTGGTGTCAATAAAATCCCCAAACAGAAACTCTGTACCGGCAGCGGTTGAATTTAGAATTACCAGAAAAATACTACCTATAAACTCAAAAAAGTCACGCACCAAGGGCACTTGTAAAACCCCAATGGCCAACAAAAACTGTATCAATAAACCTATTCCCACCACCTTCCAGGCTATCTTTTGTCGATTGTTACTGAAGACATAGGCAATTAATACAATGCTAGCGAGCCCTAGCAAACCCCTTAGCACATTAATCAGCCTAATCCCCGAACTTTGTTCCAGCTCACTAAGTACGTTTACGGCTTCACCGGAGATATTCGACGCAGATTCCTGTGCCAGCATAGGAAACCCCAAGAACATCACAAAAGAACAAAAAAGGATGAAAAGCATGAATGGCGAATTGTGCAAATGCCAATAAACGAAAAAATTACCGGAATTCTTATCTGAGCAGGTAGTGGTAACGGGGAAATTGCGTATGTTGAGTAGTTATGCTATTTTCGGAAGTTACTAATCTACAGCTATTACCAACGCTTATCTTATGCAGATAGATCAGAATCACCCACAGCATGCTACCAATGGCCCCCAGCTCTTCGGACACCCTGTGGGCCTTTATTTTTTGTTTCTTACCGAGCTGTGGGAACGATTTAGTTACTATGGTATGCGAGCGCTATTTGTACTGTTCCTTACGGCTTCTGCTACTTCTGGAAATCCTGGCTATGGTTGGGATAATGAGGCCGCCTTATCTCTTTATGGTTGGTACACCATGTTGGTTTATGTAGCGTCCATACCGGGTGGTGTGCTGGCAGATAAATTACTGGGGCAGAAGAAAGTGGTTATGTTAGGTGGTGCATTACTATGTGCTGGACATGGAGTATTGGCCATTGATGCCTTATGGGCATTTTATACAGGATGTTTCCTGATCATTCTAGGCGTAGGATGCTTAAAACCCAATATATCCACCATGGTAGGTGGTCTCTACAGACAGGGTGATGAGAGAAGGGATAAAGGATTCTACATCTTTTATGTAGGTATCAACATAGGGGCCTTCCTGGCTGGTATAGTAGTAGGCTCAGTAGGTGAGAATATCAACTGGCATTGGGGTTTTGGATTAGCCGGTATTGGGATGCTGATTGGTCAGATCACTTTTATCTGGGGCCAGAAATATTTAAAGGGGGTAGGTGATTTACTAAGGGAACCTGAACATGAAACCTCCAAATCCGGTCCAGGTATACTACAAAGATTCTTCACTATGCCTTCAGCTTGGATCACTTCCTTAGTCCTCATTGGAATTGTATTCTTGGTTTTTGATAACGTGGGGTACCTAATTCTGTTTTCATTGCTCAGCTTGGCGGTAGGATTTGGGATGATCATCTATCGGGAACTTGATCAGATTGAAAAGGACCGCGTATTGGTGTTACTGCTAAGTTTTTTAATGATAATTGTCTTCTGGGGTGCTTTCGAGCAGGCAGGTGGCCTGATGAACCTATATGCCATGGATAAGACCAATCGATTGACTTCTCTAATGACCTTGGATCTGTTGTTCCTGGCGGGTATTGTGTTCCTGTTTGGAACGGGCATCCATAAAAAAATCAAACGGCTGGAAGCGAAATATTGGTTTATTGGTGGAGGATTGTTGTCGTTAGTGTATCTGGGTTTGCGGTTTTTTGCTTTTACCACTGACCCTTTTCAGATTCCAGCCTCAGTTTTTCAGTCTGTTAACTCCTTTTTCATATTCACACTTGCCATGTCAGTAGCCGGTTTCTGGTATAGTTGGAAATTGAAAGGTCGAGAATCTTCCTCATTATTTAAAATTGCGGTAGGCCTCATTATTATGGGGATTGGATTTCTGTTTATGAGCACTGCCTCAAAGCAATACGATGCATTAGGTGAGTCTGCTATGTACTGGCTTATTTTAGCATACTTATTCCACACTGTTGGAGAATTATGTGTTTCTCCGGTTTCACTTTCATTTATCACTAAATTGGCCCCAGTTAGATACGTGGCCATGATCATGGGGGTATACTGGGCGGCCACCGGATTGGGAAACAAACTGGCTGGTAAGCTTGGTGAATTATCTCAAACCTGGGGAGAATTTGAGATATTTACCGGTATTGCGGTTTTCAGTGCACTATTTGGACTATCGGCTATTGCTATCCTAAAACCCCTGAAGCGGCTGACTCATGGTGCTGAGGATCTCCAGCTATCCACTGATTGATAATCAGTGGAAAATCAACATTTTTCTGAAAAATCCCTGGCTCGATATTAGATTGATACTATAAAAACATTGTTTTTTACAATACGTTTAGTATATTGCTAATACGTGTTCAAACACAAATTTACCACCAATTTGCTTCTATGGATTAATTCTACTTACTGAAAAGGCGAATTACATACATAAAATGAAAAAAGCAGTTACTACAGGTAGTAGCTCCCAAACATTGTTCAGTTACGCGGGTAGTGTTTCGAGTTCTTCTATGAATCACTTGTTGGAGCTAGCAGAAAACAAGTTAAACAAGGAGCCCACCAAAAAATATATCCGAAAAAAGGTATTTGGTATTTTAGTGGAAACAGTTCAGAATGCCTATCATCATCTAGATAGACCTCGATCAGAAGAAAAGCACACTTCTGTTAAATTTAGATTAGAGAAGGATCTTCAGAACTACACCGTAATTGCCGGAAATCCGGTCAAGAACAACAAAGTTGATGCTTTGAAATCCGTAATAGATAGGTTTAATTCTATGTCGATACCAGAGCTTAAACAGTATTATCGAAATAGATTAAGCAGAGGCTATGCCACACCATCGCCAGGTGCAGGTTTGGGATTTGTGGATATTATCAGAAAATCTGGCAAAAAAATCTCCTACACTTTTAAACCAGTTGACCAGGATTATTCCTATTTTAGTCTCCAAGTTGAGGTATCCACATAAATAACTATGGACGACTTTATTCTGGAGGCTACTCCGAAGACCCCCAGGCTATATTTTAGTAAGGAATCCGGGGAATTTGAGATTTCAGGAAGGTCTATTCCTGAAAATTCAATTGAATTCTATAAACCGGTGATTAGCTGGCTTGACAACTACATTCATGAACCTAACCACCATACACTGCTGGTTATTAAATTAGAATATTTCAATACCAGTTCCTCAAAATGCCTGGTGGAAATACTGAGACGATTGGAAAGCTTGACTGAGCAATCCATTGTGAAGGTAAAGTGGTGTTATGAAGAAGAGGATGAAGATATGCAGGAATCTGGAGAAGACTTCAAGGAGATTATGAAGGTCCCCATTGAGATGGTCCAAGTTCGCGACAACTAAGCGGTAATCCTACAAATTCGATGTTAACCAGGGGTTGGGGTATTCTTCTTTAGAGAAGGATAACTTTTCTTTTAATTGATAACCTATCTCGGCCATCAGTGACCGCAAGAAGGGTAGGGCAGGGCTACTGGTAGTAATGCGCAGGTCTTGCCACAGGCTACTCTCCTCGTTTAAAAACGTAAACACTAGTTCAGGTGACCTTGTTTTAAATAAACCGGAGAAGAGCTTGTGTCCGAATTGCTCATCCGCGGCCAATACCCGCAACAGTAAAGCATCATAAGTTTTGAATCTAGATGGCTTTCTATGGGGGATCATCCCTTGTTTGATTTGACTGAGGGCATTCGACGCTTCTTTTTGCACAAAATAAAAGGTGTAGCCACTACTGGCTTTGGTGTAGCCCCCTTTGGTTCCAATGTAAGCCACCCTTTTGCTTTGAGGGTTTTTCAATGATGCGGTGGTCATGGGAATAACTCCTTTCTCTACCTCCTCGATGCGCCAGTTGTCTACACCTAAATGCTGGTTACAGTATTTGGTCAAACGTTGGTCATAGGTATCCTCAGAAACAAAGCGTTGAGAAAAATAGGTGTGTTCTACCAAACATCGATGTTTATTGAATGGTAATACATACATGAACTGCATGGTATTATCTTGGGGTATTGAAAAATCCATAAACGTGATGGTATCATCTGCCATTGGTTTATCAATTTCCAGGAAATAGCCTTTAAAATGCTGATAGAGTAGAGGAACAGTGTTGATAGTACGCAGGTCCCCAGGTTTCACCACACTATCCAAAACCATGTCAGCCGAATAAGAGCCGGTATTGGTTTTCACACAGGCCATGTTTTCACCATCCTGTATTTCTGTAATTTCTGCTGTCAGAAAACGAATGTTATCATGTTGCTTTATGCGAGAAAAAACTTGCTGGTAGAAATCGACAGCCCGGATGGATTTATAGGTGTAAGGCGCAATATCAAATGATCTGGCCCAATCCTTGTCTACGATTCTGGCTTTGTGCCACTTTCGATAAACCAGATTTTCAAAATAACCAGGTTGACTTTCCCAGAAGCTCCAAGTGCGATCATTTTTTTTCTTATCGTCTGCGTCGACCAACAAAATCTCCTTGTTCTCAAAAAATGGATCATCCATCATTCGACAAAGAATGGACAATGCAGCCATACCAGCGCCAGCAAAAATGTAGTGATAATGCTTAGACATACCAGAATGTCAAAAAGAACAATATTTGTGCCCCAAGCAAGTTCCAGGCAAACTTTCGGTTAGGTTCTATTCTGCTTTTTTCAAGAATGAACTGCAAGGGTAACGCAACCAGGAACCAACCGAGGTAGTTCTGCCAGTCTGGATGTCCTCCCTCAAAGGTCCAATAGTCAAACTTAGGTGCGAATGGTTCTATCAAGAAGTCCAGTGCAACCATAATCAGCGCACTGAGCACGATGCGTAAGTACAGGTTGTCGCTTACAGAAATAGAGACGGTTCTTGCTAAGATACCTAGCATCAACCAATTCAGCCCGATAACCAGTGGTACTCCAATAGCTTTAACCCCAAGGTTTTCTCCATAGCTATACTTTCCGAAAATGGCGCCAGTGGCAACTCCAATAACCTCTGCGGTGAAACCAAGTAGGAAGACCACCAAAAGTAAGTATACATTTTTACTGTAGCGGCTGTTCAATAATAACAGGGTTGAGGAGAGTACTAGAGTTAGCCAGGACTTGGGTAGAAAAAAATCGTAATACCCTAGCTGTATTCCTATTGCACCTGCAATGTGGAAAAGCCAGATGGTAAAAATTGAAATTTTAAGCTTATCAAACGGCATCGGGAATCAGTTCAGAAACAATTTTAGTGGAATGCAGGCATAGAGGTATTCCACCACCAGGGTGTACGCTTCCTCCACAAAAAAAGAGATTTTGAATCCTACCTGAAAAATTGGGATGGCGTAGGAAAGCTGCAAACTTATCGTTACTGGCCGCTCCGTATAATGCTCCTTGAAAACTAAAGGTTCGGGCCTCTATTCGTCGCGGATCCAGGTAGTCTTCTTCTTCAATCAACGCTTCTATGGGCCTTTTTAAGGTGTGTGAGAGCCGTTTGATTACTGTGGCCCTTACTCGGGCAATTTGATCATCCCAGTGCTGACCGGTATTAGATGGTACATTAACCATTACAAACCAATTCTCACTTCCTTCAGGTGCGTCTGCTGGTTGGTCTTTGGCACTTATGTTCACATAAATAGTCGGATCCTCTGGCGTTTGTTTCTCTTCAAATATTTGCCTGAATTCTCGTTGGTAATCGTCCGAGAAAAAAATATTATGCAAGTCAAGCTCCGGAAATTCACCTCGTATTCCCCAATAAAAAATGATGGCGGAACTGGAGCGTTCCTGATTTAAAGTCTTTTCAGGCGCTTTCTGTCCGGGCAACAAGTTTCGGTAGGTAGGAACCACATCCATATTGGAAACTACTATATCAGCTGGTATCTCACGGCCTTCCATGCGAATTCCGGTCACAGTTCTTTTTGTAACCTGGAT
>JANQPK010000444.1 GCA_028289505.1 Cyclobacteriaceae bacterium | reverse complement strand
AGAATTTCGAAATAGGTGACCTTGGCCGAAAATGTCAAAACAATGGCGCATTAGGTCAAGTTATTAGCCGTCACTCTGGTGAATTTTATGCTTGTAATCACCAATAAACAAGCACAAAATGATACAGAAACAGGGAAACATGAAAAAACTTCAGGTAACAAGAGCAGCCTGGGCTTCGATGATGGTCTATTTGATGGGAATACTTGCGTTTTTAGGATCCTATTCACTATCTGTATTACCGGACCCGGATGTACAGGCAAACTGGACCTTGTGTCTGGCATTAATACCAGCAGCACTTATAGGTGCCCATTTTTACTATAGGAAAGGAGCCCAGACCAATGGTTTGGTACTTGGCTTATCTATGTTTCTGGGGGCTATGGTACTCGATGCTATCATCACCGTTCCACTATTTATTATTCCCAATGGGGGTAATCATATCACCTTTTTTACAGATCCCGGATTTTGGATGATCGCAGTGGAATACGTGATGATAGTGGTTGTTTACGGACTAATTACCAAGTAACCTGCTAGTTATTGCCTGAAACTATAACGGTTTGGTATCCTACAAAACTAACCATGAGGTTATCGGAGGGGTTGGCCTTTACTTCGAAATAACCGGATAAATCGGTGGCAGCGCCATTATTGGTGCCCTCTACTAGCACATTGGCTCCTGGTAGACCTTCCCCTTCTGCAAGTACTTTGCCAGACCACATACCATTATCATAGCTGGCTTCTACGGTAAGCTCACCTGGGTTATTGGTTTCCATTTCGTCAATGATTATGACTCCCTGAGTGCTATTATCGGGATTGGTTTTGCCGTGGTCCAGTTTAAATATCACAGGCATTTCCATACGTACTCGAACTGGTTTACCTCTCTGGAATCCAGGTTTGAAAGCGGGAGCACTCTGCAGTACCCGAACCGCTTCTTCATCGCAGCCAGCTCCAATACCCTTAACCGCCTGGACCTGTGAAATAGAACCATCTTTCTCCACCACAAATTGCACAAATACTTTTCCCTCAATACCCATGCGTCTCGCCTGCAAGGGATATTTCATGTTTTGGGCTATGTACTGATAAAATGCATCCATACCATCAATTGGGTGAGGTTGCTGCTCTACTACCGATAGGACTTCTTCCTTACCTGCATTATTATCGATTTGAGATGAATTTCTTGCTGTCCATGCTAGATATATGAAATCTTCTTCAATGGTAGTATGGGTCGCGCCATGGGTAGGATTCAATTCTCCCAGTTTTTGAAAATTACGCCCAAACTCGTCATCATTTTTTAGTCTAAAATAAAAATAGTCATCTTTTACCTCACGTAATGATTCTTGCATTTTCGAGGGTAGTTGATTGAAATTAATGGGCTCTCCAGGTCCTGAGCTCATTTCATACTCCGGTTCAAGCTGCTCAGTACAGGCAAATACCACCACTAACAGGGTACATAGTACCGATAATATCCCCAACTTCCAGGGACTAACTTTTTTTGCTCGTTTTTTCATTGCATTGAGTCGTTTTACTATTAAACCATCATGAAACGAGCTGGCCAGGCTCAGTCCATTTGACTTTAAGGTTGAACTGATCAGTATAGACGAGTATTGGTCCAATTGACACCACTTAAGTGCATAATTATCAGCTTGATACTCGTGTATTTTTCTAATTTCTTTGTTTACATACCAGGCACTGGGCAGCCACCAGAAGCAAGCTTTGAATAGCTCCAGAAATAATAAATCATAGGTGTGTCCAGCAACTGCGTGGGCTTGTTCGTGCTTGAGGATGGCCTCATACTCCTGATGATCTTCCTCTATAGTATCACTGAGAAATATCCAATGGAAAAAGGTGAAACTGCCTGAGATGTTGCCAACCTTGTGAATACCCAAGTTTCTGAAGGTCTGATAGTGGCTTCGGTGTTTCAGTTTAAACATTAAAACCAACCCGGAAATTAATTTGATTATAAAATAGCCACTGATGGCAAAGTATGACCAAATCACTACATCCCGGTACCAGTGGTCTGCAGCAGGAGTGGGAGCGAGGGTGGCAGTTCCCATGGTGATGACCTGTGTAATAATCTGGTCTTGCTGGCCTAAAAACAGTTTAGGCAGTTTCAGTAAGGGAATGGTCAATGCCAGCAAGGTGGTACCTATCAGATAAAACCTCATCTTTTGATATTGCTGTTCTTCTCTTAGAAATATCCAATAGCCCAGTACTAATGCGGAATGGATTATTGCGAGCTCAAGCAGGTAATTATTCATGATTGCTGGTCTTTTTTAAGTTCTTTCAGCAATTGTTCTAATTCATTAAGACTAAGTTCCTCCTGTTTGGTAAAAAATGAGACCATTTGTTGATAGGAGCCACTAAAGTACTTTTTAACAAACCCCTTCATAAATGACTGTGTATAAGATGCCTTGGTTATCAACGGATGATACTTGTGCGACTTGCCGAAAGCTTCATGTCCCACAAACCCCTTTTCTTGCAGAATCCTCACGATAGTGGAAACGGTGTTGTAAGCGGGTTTTGGTTCTGGCAACCGATCAATAATCTCTTTGACAAAGGCAGCTTCTAAATTCCACAGTACCTGCATGATTTCTTCTTCGGCTTTGGTCAGTTCTTTCATATGTTTTAACAATCTGTTCTGGTCATAACTAAATAATTAGTTAAAACTAAAAACATAGTTTGTAATTGCCAAACATTTTCAACTAAAATTTTAGTTAATTATCTAGTCGCCATAGAACCATGCCTAATTCCTAATTCAGAATAAATAATTTTACCCATTTGTTTGTTAACTTAATACTTTCAAATAAACTGACAGCTTCATGGCTTCTTACACATTAAAAATAAATGGTACAGATCAACAGGTGGAGGCCGCACCTGATACCCCGATTTTATGGGTTTTACGTGATCATCTCAGATTGGTAGGCACAAAATATGGTTGCGGAGTAGCCATGTGCGGGGCTTGCACTATTCATTTAGATGGCAATGCTGTTCGTTCCTGTCAAATCCCGGTATCAGCGGTTGAGGGCAAAGCCATAACTACCATAGAAGGCCTTTCTGAAAAGGGTGATCATCCGGTGCAGCAAGCTTGGATTGAGCAGGATGTAGCACAATGTGGTTATTGCCAAGCTGGTCAAATCATGAATGCGGCGGCCTTACTGGAAAGCAACCCCAACCCTTCAGACCAAGAAATAGCCACCGCCATGAACGGCAATATTTGCCGCTGTGGTACCTATACTAGAATCAAAAAGGCCATCAAAACCGCGGCTGGTAATACCAATCCATAAAACCAGTATATCATGAGGTTAATAAAAACACAACATAATCGACGCTCATTTCTAAAAGTATCAGCAGCTGCGGGAGGGGGTATGATGATAGGATTCAGTTGGCTGACACGCTGTACCCCAGCCTCAGAACCAATGGTTGCCATTCCTAATGAGTGGTTTGATATTAATGGTTATATCAAAATTGGCGACACCGGAATGGTTACAATTTTTAATCCCAATCCTGAAATTGGGCAGAATGTAATGACCTCCATGCCCATGATAGTGGCCGAAGAACTGGATGTTAAGTGGGACCACGTGGTAGTTGAACAGGGCGCATTAGATGAGGATGCCTTCAAAAATCCACAGTTTGCCGGAGGAAGCTTGTCTATCAAACTGGGATGGGATGCTTTACGTATGGCTGGCGCCGCAGGCAAACGAATGCTGATGGAGGCCGCAGCTAAGGAATGGGAAGTAGACTTGTCAGATCTTACTACCAGTGACGGGGTGATTTCCGAGAAAAACGGCTCACGTACTATCGGTTACGGAGAGATTGCTTCCAAAGCAGTTGATATTGAAGTGCCTGAGGAGTTAGCGCTTAAAGAACCCAAGGATTACAAACTGATTGGTACCTTTCAAAAGAATGTAGTCGGTCATAAGATTGTTACCGGTAAACCAATGTTTGGACTGGATTTCGAGAAAGAAGGTATGAAGTTGGCAATGATTGAACACCCTCCCTCTTTCGGCATGAAGGTGAAAGCATTTAATCAAGAGGAGATCAAGGCTATGGATGGCGTAAAGGATGCCTTTATTATCGATACTTCCACTGATGAACCGGATTGGTCAGAAACTAATGCTTTCAATCAGCTGGTAGCCATTGTAGGAGATACCACCTGGGAGTTGATGCAGGCAAAAAAGGCCCTGAAAGTAGAATGGGAGCAGCAAAGCGAACTGGAAAGCTCGCAAATGCACGATCAAAGTCTTCAGCGTGACCTTAAACAAGGCAAAGTAACGGAAAGCAGAACCGATGGAGATCCAGCAAAAGCCTTTGCCAAAGCCGCAAAAGTCATCGAAAGATCATACACTGCACCATTCATGGCCCACTGTACCATGGAGCCTATGAACTTCTTTGCCCACGTTACTGCGGACGGTGCAGAATTAACTGGTCCTACCCAAACCCCAAATGCACTAAAAGAAGCTGCTGCTAAACTGCTGGATATACCGGAAGACAACATCTCGGTGAACATGACCAGAATGGGTGGAGGTTTCGGAAGACGTTTATTTGTCCACTTTGGTTTGGAGGCTGCAGTTATATCACAAAAAACGGGTACTCCCATTAAAATGATTTATACCAGAGAAGATGATATGACCCAGGGTTCCTACAGGCCTGCCTACCTATCTACTTACAAAGCGGGTTTGGATGAAGATAACAACCTGGTTGCCTTTTCTGTCAAAGGTGTAGGCTTGCCGGATGGAGCGGTATTCCCCAATAGGTTCCCCGCTGGAACGGTTGACCATTATGAGGCCATTAAACTGAGTTCACCTACCAATATCTCAACTGGTGCCTGGCGTGCTCCAGGATCACACTTTACTTCTGGGGTTGAGCAGTCATTTCTGGATGAAGTGGCAGAACTGGCAGGTAAGGATCCTATCGATTTTCGCCTGAAACTTTTCGAACGCGCCAAGAACAACCCAGTAGGAGAGGAAAATGATTACGATGCTGAACGATATGCCGGAGTATTGGAACTGGTTAGGGAAAAGTCTAATTGGGACCAAGACATTCCGGGTATTCATAGAGGTGTTGCTGCCTATTTTTGTCACCATTCCTATGTTGCACAGGTATTCGATATTGCCCTGGAAGGGGGTAAGCCCAAGATCAAGAAAGTCTGGTGTGCTGTTGATTGTGGTATCGTGGTAAACAAGGAGGGCGCGAAGAACATCATCGAAGGAGGGGTGGTAGATGGCATTGGCCATGCCATGTATACGGAACTGAAATTTGAGAACGGGTCATCATTACAGAGTAATTTTGATACCTATCAATTGATACGCCACGCACAAGCTCCAGAAGAGATCGAAGTATTCTTTGTAGAAAATGAAATTGCGCCTACCGGGCTGGGTGAACCTGGTTTACCACCGGCAGTAGGGGCATTGGCCAATGCGCTGTATCGGGCCACTGGTCAACGATATTATCATTCTCCATTTAGTACCGCAGATCAAGGGCAGGAATCACTTGAAATCGGGTAGGAGTTAAAATAAACGCTAAGTAAATTAAATGTTAAGTAACTAAATCGTTGTCATATGAAAGTCAGATTAGTATTAATGGCCTTACTCTTTGGGTTCTTATGTGTACATGTAAGTTGTAGTACTACTAAAGCTGCAAAAGACAGTGGAAATCAAACCCAAGATTACGGGTATATGAACATCTTAGAGATGTTAAGAAAGGAGCCCCAGTTGTTGATTACCGGATCAAACGCCAATCCGGATATCCGTGTACGTGGGGGTGGCAGATCAATTGCCGGCAGTGATGAGCCTTTGTTTGTGGTAGATGGAGCTCCTGTTGGTCAAGGCTATAGCAATGTTAGCGGCATTGATGTGAACTTGGTACAATCGATAAATGTTATTTCACCAGCCAGAGCGGGTAAGTACGGAGCCAGGGGAGGTATGGGGGTGATCGAGATCAAGACCAGAGTGCAGTAGCCCCTCAAGAATTTGCCCAAATATCTATAATCCCATCCTTGGCTCCTAATAGAGGATCTGCAGTAGGAATAGGTAAGGTAGCAATATTTCTGTCTGCTTGGGGTCGTTCACCGGGAAGACCGCGGTTCAGGTCCCAACTGCGTCCATCTGGGTAGGCACCTACTACCCCCAAGTTTTTACTACCTAGATTCTTGTGACCAACTCCAGCTGGTATAATGATAATATCTCCGGCCTGTATTTCAACTTTCTCACCGTTTTCTCCGCCCAGGTGCACCAGTGCTGTTCCTGAGTAAACACCCAAAACTTCATGTGAAGTACTGTGATAATGATGAAAAGAATAAATGCCATTCCGCCAGGAATTGGTCCAGTTATTTTTGGAAAAACGTCTCTCAAGCCAGGAAGCCCCACCAGTTCCCCTTGCTTCATAAGCATCTCGATATAAGATCAGAGGCAGTTTATTATTGGGGATCTTGCCATCATCTTTGAAATACAGTTTCTGAGAAGCACCTGTCATGGTTTTTGCGGTATCAGGTAAAAATAATGCTAAACCTGCAAGTCCGGCAGCAGTTAAGAACTTTTTGCGTTTCATGAGACTGGTATTAAGTCTTTAAAATAGTATCCAGCCATCTTTTGCACACAGTCACTCTCCATGCAGCTGTCGTCACAATCCTTTGGTGCCTGGTACTCACGATACACTGTTTCACCGATGTCGAACGTAACGGGGATCTTAAATAGAGGACCATCAAAAACAAAGGTATGAAACTCGCCGTTTTCACCGCATGGATCTACACCCTGAGGTAAATCGGCCAGAAAATCTCCATCTATAACTCTTCCCGCGAATGCTTGATCCAACTTGTTCGATTGCACGCATACCACTATGGTTTTGAATCCCAAATCTATAAATTCCTTTATCAGCTCTTTAGTGTCTCGTTTCCAAATGGGAAACAGCGCTTTTAGGTCTAGTTCTGCCAGTTTGTCTTCACGGTACTGTTTCAAATCCTCCAAAAAAATGTCTCCATAAGCACTGTATCGTACACCGTTGGATTTCTGCTCTTGCATGACCTGGTTCATTTTTATATCGTACTCAGGCATGGACATCGATTCTGGCAGGTCAACCTCGGTAACGGGTAATCCAATAGATCGCGCTTGTTGTATCAGTAAGGATTTTCTTACTCCATGCATGGAGACCCTTTCATAGGCACTGTTAACCGTCGTTAGTAGATTGGTGATTTCAAACCTTTGATCCTGCAGTAAGTAATAAAGTGCCAATGCACTATCTTTTCCACCACTCCAATTAAATACTGTCTTTTGCTTACTCATTACAAGGTTCTAATTGAACTTTTTATATCCATAGGGGCAGTGTTTACACTGATTTTGGCAGCAAAATCCCCTTTTAAGTAAATAATAGCTAGTAAATACCCAGTGACCTGATTCATTGATGTAATAATCGACATTCTCGGTATAATTATTCTCTATTGGTACTTCACTACTGAGCTTTTTGTCACGGAATTTAGCCGCCTTTTCTGGATACGATTCGAGGTAGGCTTTTATTTGCTCAGCGGTACAGGCTTGACAGATACAATGGGAATTTCTTCTTACCTCTGAGATATAGGGCAAGGTCTTGCACCAACAAGACTCATCCAAAGTACATGCAAATGAATCAGCACATGCCGTACAAACCCTCATTAAGGTTTCTGCTTATTCCAGCTTGAGCACCGCATATTTTCCCATGTTCCAACCGTGTACTAGCAGATATAAATGCTCAGATCCATCGGCGTTTTTGACATAATGCGGCCACACATGATGGATATTGGTTAAAATCGGTATTTCCAGGTCACCCGGCACGATAGTAGACACCAGTTTCTCTCCAGTATGTGCATATATCGGAGCCGATTTCTGATCACCTAATGCCTTTAAGGCATTAAAGAAGAAGTGTTCGGTTTTATAGGAAACATTGCACACCAAACTTCCTTCAGGGATGTCATCGAAAGTATCTACAAATTCACCTTTCCTGGTAAATTTAACCACTTGACCAGCTGCACGATTGGCTACCAAAATGTGGTCATCATGAGCATAAATACCATGAGCAGTCTGAAATTGTCCAGGATCATCACCCTTGCCACCCCAGGCCAGTTTACCCCAACTCCATACACCACCTTTCTCCTTTATGGTCAGCACGAAATCTCCTTTGGAATAGCCATGTGCCACGTATATCGTTCCCTTAAGATAGGTGACATCCGTTACCCCAAAATTGCTATCTTCCGATGCATAGAATTCATTAGCCGGAGCAAAATTAAATTCGTTACCAGTTGGTTTCACAATTTCACTGACCACAGTACCATCTAGCTGCACCACTAACACCCTTTTACCTTCCTGCGCCAAAGCCAATAATTTTTCACCCTTGTGCACAAAAAAAACAATCCCATGAACATTGTCTTTGAGACGCTGGTCAGTTCCAAGGGTACTCCAACTGGTAAGATCTGGGCTGATGGAACATAGCCCATATCCAGGAATTCCGGTGTAAACTACGCCGGTTTCAGGATCCTCGTTGAACCCTCCATGCATATCCGGTTCGAATTCTACCGCATCTTTGGGAAAAGCTGCGGTCAACTCCTGGTCCCAGGAAAAAACGAAATCTCCTTGGCCAGTTACCAGCTTTGCCCGCTTCACCATTGGTTGATGGTGGGTATTGGTATTTGGGTGATGATGAGCGGTCATCATTTCATGATGGTGATGTGAATGATGGCCATCAGGTACTGCCTGAGCCTGCATTTGGTAAGAAATTCCAATAAGCGATACCATCAATAGTACCTGGAAGGTGGTAGATTTTGTCATAATAAATACTTGAGCTTTTTTTGAAAGATAAGCATTCCTGTGGAAACACTCAGTAGCCATTCCTTTCAAAAATGCCTATCTTTTGATGTTAATTTTGAATTCAATACCAATTGTACCTGATCTATTTCAAGTAATACGCATTATCAATGAACACTGAACAAAATAAAACCAATGCGATTGGCTTTTATCGCATGGCTTACCAGGGCGATCCAAGAAAGGCGGTTGCGCTTTATGTGGGTGATCGTTATATACAGCACAATCCGGATGTGGCCGACGGTACCGAAGGCTTTATTGAGTATTTTGAAAGGATGCAACAAGAATATCCCCAAAAATCGGTGGATTTTGTACGATGCATTGCCGAAGGAGATCTGGTGGCCTTGCATACCCATCAAGTCTGGCCAGGACAGGAAGAGTATGTAACCATGGATTTTTTCAGATTTGACGAAAACGGAAAGATTGTGGAGCATTGGGATGCCATACAAAGAATTCCGGAAAGTATGGCTCATGAAAATGGAATGTATTGAGAAGAGCGGTCTTGGTAATATTGATTATGGTAGTGGCAATGACCATGGGTATCATTTCCTTTACTAAACTAGCCCCACAATTCGGCCAAAAACCTAATGGTGCAGAACTGGAACGCATCCAAGGTTCTCCTAATTTTGTGGATGGCCAGTTTATAAACACTATCGAAACTAAACTGGGGTCTTTTTCTGATGTAATGGGTACCCTGCCGAAATTTATTTTTGGCAAGAACTTGAAACCCAACGATACATTACCGGTAAACTATCAAAATATCAATACTTTAAATAGTGACTCTTTAAGTTATATTACATGGTTTGGACATTCTGCATTTTTGGTTGAGATCGACGGCTTGCGCATATTGATTGACCCTATGTTAACCGAGAGGCCTTCGCCAGTTCCATTTGGGTCACGACGGTTTCCCAATCAAAAACCTATTCCACTAGAATCACTTACCGAAATTGATTTGGTTATCATCTCACACGATCATTATGATCATTTAGATTACCAATCTATTTTGGCCTTAAAACATCAAGTAAAACACTTTTATACGCCACTTGGGGTAGGTTCACACCTGAGAAAATGGGGAGTTGCCGATACAAAAATAACCGAATTGGATTGGTGGCAATCGATAGAAGTTCACACTATTAAGTTAACTGCCTGTCCCGCCAGGCATTTTTCTGGCCGAGGATTTGGAGATGGCAATGCCACTCAATGGGCCAGTTGGGTAATTAAAGGGGCCACCCATAATTTGTATTTTAGTGGTGACAGTGGATACGGTCCTCATTTTGAAGAAATTGGTAATCGGCATGGTCCTTTTGACTTGGCCATGTTGGAATGTGGTCAATACAATCAGGCTTGGAAAGATATCCATATGATGCCTGAAGAAAGTGTGCAGGCGGGTATTGAGGTTCAGGCCGATCATTTAATGGCCGTTCATTGGGGTGCTTTTGCCCTATCAATTCATCAATGGCGGGAGCCTATCGAACGTTTTAAACGAGAAGCATTGAAGAAGAATGTATCCTTAATACATCCATTAATTGGTGAACGGTTTCGACTTGGACATGATTTCCCCCGAGAAGAATGGTGGCAAACATTAAAATAGAACACCTCAAGCGATTATCATTAAACCTTATCCTGTTGTTGACAGCTGTATTGGTGGCTTTATCAGCTTTCGGTCAAAATGCCGCTGACAATCGCGCTTTGGACTCATCAAACTATCACGATCTGTCCACTGGTCTGGATAATAGTTATAGACAATTTGAGAAGCATAAAAAAGGCCGCATTGCGTTCCTGGGCGGTTCCATTACTTACAATGGGGGTTGGCGCGACAGTCTAATGGCCTATTTTCAGGCACGTTTTCCCCAAACCGAGTTTGATTTTATTGCCGCAGGAATACCCTCCATGGGTAGTACGCCTTCTGCTTATCGGTTGCAGCGTGATGTGCTGTCTAAAGGTAGCATTGATTTGCTGTTCCTGGAAGCTGCTGTAAATGATGCAACCAATGAACGTAGCGATCTGGAACAAATACGAGGCATGGAAGGAATTATTAGGAATCTGAGAAGATCCAACACCTCATCGGATATTGTGATCATGTATTTTGTGGACCCTGACAAGATGAATGTATACCGTCAAGGTCAAGAGCCAAGGGTGATCTCCAACCACAACCAAGTAGCGCGTCATTACGGAATTCCCACTATAAATTTGGCTAGGGAAGTAACGGACAGGATAGATAACCAGGAGTTTTCCTGGGAGCAAGATTTCAAGGATCTGCATCCATCGCCTTTTGGGCAAGGTATCTATGCCCATTCTATGATTCAGTTTCTTCAACAAGCTTATAGCACTCGGGCTAAAGTGAATCAAGAGGTTTTGCCTCATCCAGTACCTCAAAAATTAGAACCCTGGTGCTATGATAATGGTAGGTTATTAGATATCGGTACTGCTGAAATCAAAAATAGGTGGGTAATAAACTCAAATTGGGAGCCCGATGATGGTAGCGGGACTCGAGACAACTATATCGCCGTTCCCATGCTGGTCAGTAGCACCCCTGGAGCAGCTCTTAGCCTGGCCTTCGAAGGAAACGCAGTGGGTATTGTAGTAGCATCCGGTTACGATGCTGGAATTGTTGAATACAGAATTGATCAAGGTGATTGGCAAAAACAGAACCTATTTACCCGTTGGAGCAGCTTATTGCATTTACCTTGGTTTTATACTCTGGCTGCTGGCTTACCCAACCAGCCACACCAGCTGGAGCTTAGGATCAGCCAGCATAGGGACCCTGAAAGCGATGGCAACGCCTGCCGTATCCGGTATTTTTTTGTAAATGGATATTGAATGGGATATTGCCCAAACATTGACCCAAGCCGCCAATAATTTGGTAGTTTTACCCGGAAATTTTAGATCTTAAATTATGTCGATTAGAGTAGCGGTTCGCCATTATACCAAGTACAGTTATGACCGTCACATACAGTTAAGCCCACAGGTCATTCGATTGCGACCAGCCCCTCACTCCAGAACCTTGATCAAAGGATATTCCTTGAATGTTCAGCCAGAAAATCACTTCATCAACTGGCAACAAGATCCGTTCGGAAATTACCTGGCCAGAATCGTTTTCCCGGAAAAGGTGGACCACTTTGAAGTGGATGTAGAGGTAATCGCTGATATGGTGGTGATTAACCCGTTCGATTTCTTTATGGAAGATTATGCGCAGAAGTTTCCCTTCAAGTATGAAGAAAACCTAAAAAGACAGCTTCTGCCATACCTAGAGATTACCGAGCGCGATCCAATACTGATGAACCTAATCGATCGTGCCAGGGCTCTAATTACCAAGGATATCAATACTATCGATACTTTAGTGGCTATCAACCAGCTAATTAATCAAGAATTACAATACCGCATCAGATTAGAACCTGGAGTACAAACCTGTAAACAAACATTGGATACTCTTTCAGGCTCCTGCCGAGATTTTGCCTGGTTACTGGTACAGGTATTGCGTCATTTAGGCTTGGCAGCACGTTTTACCTCTGGTTACCTGATTCAACTAAAAGCAGATGAAAAATCGTTGGACGGTCCATCAGGCGCGGAGGAAGACTTTACCGATTTACACGCCTGGACCGAGGTCTACGTCCCTGGAGCAGGCTGGATTGGACTTGACAGCACCTCTGGACTGTTCGCCGGTGAAGGACATATTCCGTTGGCCTGTACCCCTGACCCGCAAAGTGCAGCCCCCATTTCAGGTTCTGCGGAGCCTTGTGAGACCCATTTCGAATATAAAAACACCGTCACCAGGATTCACGAAAAACCCCGAGTTACCAAACCTTATTCCGACGAACAATGGGAAATGATAAAGGCAATAGGTGATCAAGTTGACTCCGATTTAATGACCAATGATGTTCGATTGACCATGGGAGGGGAGCCTACCTTTGTGGGCATAGACAATACCGATGCCGCTGAATGGAACTCAGCTGCAGATGGGGAACACAAAAGGTCCTTAGCTAATACCCTGTTTCATAATCTTAAAAACAAATTCAGCAATGGGGCTTTAATGCAATATGGTCAGGGCAAGTGGTACCCAGGAGAACCTTTGCCCCGATGGAAGCTGGCCTGTTATTGGCGATTGGATGGCCACCCTATATGGAGTAATGATCAGTTGATGGCCGATATTTCCAAAGATTATGGTTTGGACCATAACCTGGCTGGTCAGTTTCTAACTGAACTGGCGGAAGCGCTACACCTGGATCCCAACCACATGCTTCCCGCTTATGAAGATCCATTTTATTTTATCTGGGAAGAAAGCAAAGTACCAGTGAACGTCGATCCCATAAAGCTGGACTTGAAATCTGCTTTGGAACGGCAAAACTGGCTGAGCTGCTAAACGATGGATTGGATAAACCAGTAGGATATGCCTTGCCCCTGCGATGGGATATGCAACAATCCTCCTGGCAAAGCTGCAAATGGTCTTTTCGCCGAAATCATCTGTTTCTGATACCGGGAAATTCTCCTGCAGGATTGCGGTTACCATTAGATACCATCCCTTACGTTGACCCCAAAAAGGAACCTCCAGTATTTGAGCAGGACTTGTTTGCGGAAACAGGTGAGCTTCCACAAATCCACCAACTCCCAACAGCAAATAAACCAGCCGGTGACTTCAACCGAAGCGACCAAA